>CAZZYE010000514.1:0-5978 GCA_964658145.1 uncultured Stigonema sp. | reverse complement strand
GCCTTCTGCCTTACCCCAACCAGGATCACCAAAAGTTGCCAAGAACCCATAATTTGTCCGATAGCTGATTGGAAGCATAAAATGTCCTTTGCTGCCAAGTTATCGTTCCAGTGACAATAAACCAGTTAAAAGACTGTGGATGAAACCCATACATAGTGTCGGTATACTGATAATATTGCCGCGTCTGGAACCATTATCTTGCCACCTTTTGGGCTTTAATGTTCATTCTTCCGTTAAGCGATCGCCAATAAATTTTTACTCTTGGAAAGATAACTTTGCCGAAACCCCAAAATCGCACCATAAGTCCGCCAAAAGACCAACACCTTTTAGTCAAAATAACGATGTATTTTATACACGAGTACAAACAGTAATCTAGGCGTGACAAGCATTATAGAGATTAAAAGCATAACATTGCCAAGAAAAATTGGAAGTATAACCTCGCCAAACGGCAATATTATGGGTATAACGACACATAGTAGGCGTTTTGGGCTTAGCGTACATTCCTGTTCCATTGCTACTCAAGGGCGATGGAAGTGCGTACTAAGAGGGAGCACCCTAACCCTGGCGTCGTTGGGATTTCCCCCATAACTCAAGTATGGCGATCGCACACTCTTTAAGGTTCTTTATCACAATCTTATCCCATCAGAAGTTTTTGACAGACATACTAGAGAACAAATGTACATAGTTTTTTTTAATGCTGAAATATGCAGGTTTTACTGCTGTATTGTCTATAATTTTTTTGCTCCCAAGTGTTACTTGAGTATTTAGGCGGAGGCTCAAGTCTTAATAGCGCCACTGGAATCTCAATGGAAACGCAACTGTGTAGGGGTGTTTCTGTACTTACTCTAACTATCTACTAAAATTAGTTTTCAGGGTGTGTTCAAGTATGAATAAAAAATGGGCGACCAAGAGAATTACCTTAAATTTGGCAGAAATTGAAGCCGAAAAGCTAGCCTCGTACTGTAATCAGACAGGCAGACCAGCAACAGATGTGATTCGAGAACTCATTCGAGGATTGCCTGTGCGCTCTTTGTAGCGATGCCGCAGGAAACGCCGCGATTCAACCGTCTACGCAGTCAATACCTTTGACACCACGCTTGTAACTGACACAGAATCCAAATCAGCATCTTTCCTGTGACAATTGGAGTGTGTTCACGTCGAGGTGCTGGTTGTGAGGTGTGTCCGTGCGATCGCAACTGATTTACCAACTAAAATGTTTGGCTCACCCGTAAATCAAACACCCTTAACAATGAAGTGTTTGATGACGAGCGCTTACGCACATTCTCAGCACTCTTGCTTAACACAACTTTATACGCGGGACGCTCGTACATACGGGATTGCATACGTCTGTAAAATCCTCCTAAAGCTGAATTGCTTCTACAAAGAGTTTGTGCAGCCATGCGGAAAGCATTGGCTGCTCTATTGATAACAGGGCGAAAATGGAACTTTTGACCTTACCCCCAGTGATGCGACTACCAGGACATAATCCCAACCAAGAAACGAAGTGCTTAACTGTAGGAAAACGAGATGGGTCTAAACCGACAACAGAAAGTATAATCAACACAGTTAAAGCACCAAAACCGTTGATTTGAGTAAAGTCTACACCAGTTATACGATATAAATGAGTACGTAAATCAAATAGGTACGCATTTCCTGGTTGCTTCTTACCACGACGTTTTGGTTTACCAATAGGATTAGCTTCAACATTTATTTTATCTGCACGCTCGAGCCAAACACTGCTCAATCTCAGCGTCGCATTCAGTAATTTGTGTCTGGTAAAATTCGACGAGTGCTAGTTCTTGTGACAATACAAACACCAGTTCTGGTCGATAATCTCCAGTCAAAGCAGCAGCGATGTTCGTACTACTAGCTTAAGGTTGCTCATCTTTTAGGGCTGCCAACTTTTGGGGGTCACGTTCACTACTATTCGATGGCATTGATAATTGCCATACCCGTGATACCTGTAATATCACTAATGACTCGATGTAATTGTACGTTCATTTCAGTCAATGCGAGTTGCATCCGCAGTACGTGGGTGGAAGCACTTTTAATTAGATTGTCTCGTTGCCGAATATAACTGCGGAGTGTACAAAGAAAGGTCTTCGCAGGCGTTATGAACCTGCTAACAAACCATAAGTATGTAATTGTTGTAACCACTGGCAGTCTAATACGTCAGTTTTACGTAAAGCTCGCCGGGGTCAGCAACCCCCGGCAGACTTTACGACCTGGTACAGTTTTCACATAGTGAGCAAAAACATCGTTTAACTTCAAACCCTTTGCTTTCTAGGATTTGGAACACAGGTATCCAATAAACACCTGTTGATTCCATTGCGACAGTTTCAATTTTGCAAGACTGTCTTCCAATCCTTCAAGTGCATACAACTCAGCAGTAAAACAGCCAAAACTACGTACACAGTCTTTATCTCTATCTAAAGGAACGCTTACCCAATGTCTATCAGCACCAATATCTATGCCTGCTGCGTTGAGGTTAATTAATGGTAAATTAGAATTTGGTGATTTTGGCTGCGATTCTTTTTTGCTCATGAGAACCTCCGTCATGGCAATTGCACTTTTTCAAGGTAATTATGTACCCTGACCTGAGTACGGTATCCAAATCTAATCTCCTAACCGGGATAGCGATAGTTCAACTATCACTTCACCGAAAGCTACCAATAGTACTCAGAACCAGGCTTATATACGGGCGTAATTAGCACCACTGATAAGACGGTTTTAACTGTCAGGGTAACTATTAATTATAGTCTCAAGAAGAACGAATTTTCCTCTATCCCCCTGTGTTTCTTTCATATATCACTTGCGGCGTAGTCCGCTAGTCGGAGGCTTATATCTTGCAACTAAATTGCTATCAATGTGGGTCAGGTCCACTTTTGGCGATCGCAACAGATGAATTTTCTCTCGCCGTTTTCTTTGACTCGACTTCAAGGACAACCGGGGATGATTTGAGGTGGGGAGTATGGTTTGGTTGTGGTTGAAGGATAGGGGAGCGACGAGTGCAATGTTATAGAATCAAGGTAAAGACTGACTTATCTCAAAAAATAACCCTTGAACAATCAACTGGCAGTTAAGGAAAAACTACAAGCTTTTCTTGATTCGATTCAATCTGAGCATGATGATCCCGTTACCGATTTGAAGCTAGACAAAACTCAAGCCGAAAAAATTGAGCAATTGACTGTTGAACTCGAAAGCGTCAATCCTAATCTTTATCCCTTGAGGGTCGCTCCTTCTTTGCTTCAGGGGGCTTGGCAACTCCTATATTCAACTGCTAGAGAAATCCGTTCTTTAGGCAAACTCCCATTGGGGTTAAGAGTAGGTAAAGTTTATCAAGTAATTAATATTGCCAACAATACGTTTTTCAATCTAGCTAGCGTTAAATCTCCTCTTGGGTTGGTATTGGGACACGTCAAGGTAACAGCTACCTTTGAGCCAGATCGAGAAAATTCTGAGTCCTTACCAGACAAACGCCTCAATGTCTATTTTGATAAACGCTATTTGTCGATAGAGAGAATTGCTGGCATAGTCACTCCTCAACTTAACCCATTTAAGGTTCTAAGTGCTAATAATCCGAATGGTAGAATTGCCACCCTCGATATCACTTACTTAGATGAAACCTTAAGAATTGGACGTGGAGGGGATGGAAGCTTATTTATCCTTTGTAAATCCGATGATTTACCTACCTTCACTCAAAGAGCTTAAAAAAGCGATCGCCCGCTCCAGATTTACAAATGTGGTATCAGTCTCGTTCGGGTTTTATCCCATCTAACCAGGGACGTAGCATCTTGCCAACAACTTCGATTTCGAGATCGTCTCCTTGACGGCGAAAAATTGCATAGGGGCTGTAGGCTTCCATTCCATCCATGCTTGGCACTATCCGAAGTATCAAGAAGTATCAAACTGAATTATTCACTAGAATATAGACAAAAACTTGGCGAGGCTATACTATGACTTGTAAATATCCAAATCACCCCTTCCCTCCCTGTCGTTATTATACTTGGGTAGAGGATGGACAAGTATATCATCGAGGAGGTGGTGGTTTTGATTATTGTATTTATTGTAATGACGAAGCACGTACTAGGCTTTTAAAGTTACTTTTGATTATTTTTTTCAGCTATGTAATTGTGTCATACATTAGAATGTTTGCCTCCTTTGTATCTAGTCAACAACAAATACCATTACCTATGCCTACCCCAAATGAATATATAAAAAATTAATAACTAAATCCAGTAGATACCCTTAATCAGTTCCCCACCATCTTGTAAAAGAGGAACTTCTAGGTTACACGTTCTGGGAGTTCGCATTTTGTTACAAGTGTACCCTAGTACAGGTCGGCGTAAGTAAGCAGACCATATATGAAAACATCAAAAAAAATAATTGTTTACGAGCAAACTTGAGGTACGCTCATAGAGTGGAGACTTGATTTTAACGCACGAAACTTTGATTACCCCCCTATTATTTATATGTTTTGCATCTGCTAATCCGATCATGAGCGCCAACAGCAATTAAAATTGCACAGCATATCTTGAAAAGATGAAGCATATATGAGCGCCAACAAACATGGCTAATTTTTTAGGCGATCGTATGCAGGCAAGGGAGCGCGATCCTTCGTGCGGCGGCAGCGCTTCGCTTACGCACTTGCTGCCATTCTGGGAAATACCGATCCCACATCTCAATCATTCTCAAACCGTTGAATTTCAATCAAATAACCATTGGTGTCACGCAAAAAGCAGTGGTACATTTTATACTTATAATTGAATGCAGGCGGCTTTTCGCTCGTTTACAATTTCACTTTCAACCATCTTTAAATATTTCCTCTAGTGCCAGTGGTTTACCAGATAGTTGAGAAGCAAAATCTCTCAGCTTGAAAAGAGTCTCAAACTGTGCACGTTCAAGATGTCCCTTTTTCGCAGATGATAAGGTTCTTTTGTCCAACCCCGTCATTTCATTGGCTTTTTGAATGGATAAATCTTTGTCAGAGGTCCAGTAAGGAGAGAGGTCAACGTATTTAGTCATCGACAATAATTGCTAATTCTCTAGAATCACGTTAATACGTTGAGGTCTTAAGACCTCAACGTATATAATAAGACATAATGAAGGCGATGTCTGCGACAAGCCACTCCGTGTCTACGCAACTTCTTGGCGGGAGAGCGATCGCCTATCTGTCAAACCGATTGGGTCGGAACTATTAATATCATGACACATATCACAGACACTGGCGCAAGCAACACTGTGCCAGTTGAGGCTATAGAACTGTTGGAATTGAGTGAAGAAGAACAACGCTTACGTCTTCAGCTGGAACGAGTTGTCGAGAGGTCGTTTTATGAGGCTGGTAAAGCCCTAAAACTGTTGAGAGATCAGAAGCTTTATCGGAGTAGTCACAAAACCTTTGAGGAATACTGTAAGGATAGATTTGAGTACAACCGCCGACAGCCTTATCATCTGATTGAAGCTGCCGCTGTTGTTGATAACCTTTCAGAAGAATGTGCACCAATGGTGCACATTTTACCTACCAGTGAGCGTCAAGTTCGACCGCTGACCGGACTAGAACCCTTGCAACAGCGTGAAGCATGGCAGATGTCAGTGGAAGAAGCTGGTGGGAAGTCTTGAAGAGGTTGCGTCGGGGGTAGCGTTTCTCATGAGCGAAGAAGCAAGCTACATTACCGGGTTTAACTTGGAGATTACTGGTGGGCAATAGAGAGGTAGGGTTAAGAGAAGAGCGGTTTAATTTCTTAACATGACGACGCGCTCCTTCACGAGACTTGGGCGTAGACAAGGGAGCGGCTTGTCGCGCTTACATCGCCACGTTCGTATTACTCCTGACGGCAAAGTTTCAGTATTTGACGCGATTGTCGCTACCTTGAAAAAAGAGAATCCTCGCAGTGACTGGAGCCGATTAACACAAACACATCCCTTGGGTATTTGGTATTGGGTTTTTTGACTGCTAGGTTAAATTACTTGCTTCCTCA
>CAZZYE010000513.1:4364-5987 GCA_964658145.1 uncultured Stigonema sp. | reverse complement strand
CAGTGCCCACCCTACGCTACTTAAAATTTTTCATGAATGATTTAGGATTCCTATATAAAGAAATATTGGGTAATGATTTGGTTTATATTTTTAGTCACTTCCAAAATTAATTAAAACTCATACTCCAGACAGTAGATATAAGTCAGATAACAAGTGTATGTTCCTGAAGGAGTATGACTTTTAGGTTAGCCTAATTGTCTGTAACCAGTCCAATAATGCGGTAACAATCTACAAACCATAATAAGCGGATTTTCGGCAAAGTGTGATAACAGGGCAATGGTATAGCTGGAAATTTCTGGAAACCCTTGCAAGCCACTGTTAGCTAATGCATAAGTCCTACTAAACATGAAGTATATTCGAGCGCGCATTTTGAATGTTAAAAGTCAATACTTTACTCACAACAAAGCTGCTAGGTATAGCCTTTCTAGCCTCTGTCCTGACCACCGCCTGCAAAGGAGGTGAAACTCCGGCTAAAGCAACTGCAGCGCCTGCTATGCCTGTCAAGTTGCTCTCGCTGCAGTCCAGCCCCGTTGAAGAAAGTTCTGAGTTTGTGGGATCGCTAGAAGCCCTAGAGAGAGTTGATTTAAAACCAGAGATTGAGGGTCGGATTGTTGAGATTCCTGTATCTAATGGAACTCGGGTGAAAAAGGGGACACCCATTGTGCAGCTCCGTCCAGATCAAACTCAAGCTCAATACGCGAGTGCTATTGCCAAAGCCAACTCCGCAAGAGCAGCGATCGAAACTGCAAGAGCAAAGCTCCGATCTGCACAGGCAGATCAGGTCAGGTATGCGTCAGAAGTAAAACTTCAGCAAGTACAATACCGAAGATCCGAGCAACTTGTCAATCAAGGGGCAGAGGCTAAGCAGCAATTGGACATTGCTCAGAACAACCAGAATACAGCGATCGCCTCCCTTCGCGCTGCCCAGCAACAGGTAGGAGCTGCAAGAGCAGCATTAAATCAAGCATCTGCCGACCTCAAGCAAGCTCAAGCAGATGCAGCAGCCGCAAATGTAAATGTCTCTTACAAACAGGTGCTTGCCCCCATCACGGGTGTAGTTGGCGACTTCGCGGTCAAGATCGGAGACTACGCCAACACTAGTACAACCCTGACCACCATTACTCAAAACGACTCAATGGACATGCGGATCTCGGTTCCCATAAACCGCAGTCCGCAACTGCGACTAGGACTTAAAGTAGAGCTAATTGACGCCATTACACAGAAGCCCCTGACCACAGGGAGTATGTATTTTATCTCCCCTCAGGTAAACAGTGGCGACCAGGCTGTCTTAACCAAGGCTCGCTTTCCTAACTCTAACGGCAGCTTACGCGATCGCTCCTTTGTCAGAGCCAGAGTTATTTGGAGCCAAAGTCCGGGAGTTTTAATCCCCACGGTGGCTGTGTCTACCATTGGTGCGCAGAACTTTGTCTTTGTAGCTGAGCTCGGCTCAAAACCAGTTGTTCGACAAAGACCCATTCAACTCGGAGGCATCAGCGGTCAAAGTTACAAGGTACTCAATGGGGTTAAGCCCGGAGAAGAGATTGCTGTAACGCAAATTCTGAACCTGAAAGATGGCACCCCCATTAAGCCTACATCCTGAGTAATGGCTAATAGCTAATGGCT
>CAZZYE010000513.1:0-4354 GCA_964658145.1 uncultured Stigonema sp. | reverse complement strand
AATTAGCAATTAGCAATTAACAATTAACAAAATCGAATAGACTATGCTGCTGAGTATTGCTGACACTTTCATCAAGCGACCAGTCTTCACGACTGTCTGCACCGTACTTATTCTCTTGATCGGAGGGATAGCCACGCCTCTGCTCCCCCTGGATAAGCTACCAGAATTGGCTCTCAAGCAGGTTTCTGTAACTGCCAACTATCTCGGCACTGATGCCAAAACAGCGGAAGAAAATGTCACAACTGTGCTAGAGCGGCAAATCAACGGCACAGAGCGGGTCGTGTACATGTCCTCTCAGACAACGAATAATGGTGACACAACCATTAACGTCTCCTTTCCGACGAACATGGACAGGAATACTGCCCAAGTTCTCGTCCAAAATAATGTAGCGGTCGCGCAATCAGATCTGCCGGTAGAAGTCACCCGAACTGGTGTAATCACCCAAAAACAGTCCCCGACCATTACCTTAGCTTACGCCTTCTATTCTGAAAAGGACAAGAGCGGTAAGTTTATATACGATAACGTCTTTATTAGCAACTACGTTGATCGGCAAGTCCTCGATGAGATCAAACGGATCGAGGGGGTAGGTAACGCCAGAATTATTGGGGAACGTAAATATGCTATGCGGATCTGGCTCGACCCCAATGCCCTCGCCGCCAGAAATTTGACGGCTCAAGATGTGAGACTGGCGCACCACCATCATTCCGGCTATTGCCATTCCCGTTTCCCTGATTGGGGCGATGGCGTGTGCCTACGCATTGGGGTTTACCCTCAATCAGTTGACCCTGTTTGGCATCATCTTAGCAACGGGTCTAGTGGTGGATGATGGGATTGTGGTGGTGGAGGCGATCGCTGCCAAACTCTCTCAAGGGATGAGACCACTTCAAGCAGCCCTGGATGCTATGGAAGAACTGACAGGAGCAGTCATCGCTACGTCAGTTGTACTCATGGCAGTATTTATCCCCGTGACCTTCTTTCCTGGAACCACAGGAATCGTTTATAAGCAATTCGCCCTGATCATCGCCTTATCCATTGCTATTTCCGCCTTCAACGCCCTCTCGTTCTCCCCCAGTATGTCAGCGATCATCATGCGTCGGCAGCAGGAAGCGCATGGTCCGTTGGGCTGGTTTTTTCGGCAGTTTAATCGCGGTTTTGACTGGTTCAAAGGGCTATACGTCAAGATAGTAGAAAGTCTTATCCGAATTCGCCTGGTCGTCATCGTAGTTTTTATCGCGGGTTTAGTAGCAACGGGCTGGATCTATCAGGTGACTCCCCAAGGATTTATCCCCGAGGAGGATCAGGGCTATTTGTTTGCGCTTCTCGAAGCCCCATCAGGAGTCAGTCTGAACTACACTCTCGATTTGGTCAAGCGGATTGAGGAGAAAATCGTGCTGCCGATTCCTGAAGTTGAACACGTTAATGGTGTGGCGGGCTTTAGTTTTGAGGGGAATAATAGCAACAAAGCACTCTTGTTCGTCAAGCTCAAAGACTGGAAGGAGCGCAGGAGTGCTGATAAGTCAATCTTTGGAGTTCTGCAAAAGATCAACCTTGGGTTGCGCTCCTCAGTGCCTGAAGCTAGGGTAATTGCGGTGAATGCACCCCCAGTGGATGGATTGGGAAGTACAGGTGGCTTTGAGTTCTATGTACAAAATAAACAGGCGCAACCCGTAGAAGCACTGATATCCAATACGCAGCATGTGATCGAGGCAGCCCAGAAGCGACCGGAATTGGCAGGTGTTTTTACCCAATTCACCTTTAATAGCCCAATGTTTGAGACTTCCATCGACCGCAACCAAGCGAAGGCGCAGAACATCCAAGTCAACGATATTTTTAACACCTTGCAGACCTACCTAGGCGCAAGCTATGTTAACCAATACGTTCTCGGTGGGCGACTCTATCGAGTTTATGCCCAGGCAGAAGGGACAGCGCGCTCTAATCCTGAGGATATTGATCGCCTGTATGTACGCTCTCAAAATGGCAATCTCGTCCAGATGAACAGTTTGGTGCATATAGAAAAAATTACCTATCCGCCGATTATCAGTCACTACAACGTCTACCCGGCGATCAAAATCCAAGGAGCTCCAGCCCCGGGCTACAGTACAGCACAAGCCATCCTCGCGATGGAAGAGGTTTCCAAGACAGCATTGCAACCAGGATTTGGCTATGCTTGGACAGGGACTGCCTTCCAAGAGCAATCGAGTGGTGGTGCAGCGCCAATCATTTTTGGCTTAGCCTTTGTCATGGTCTTTCTGGTGTTAGCAGCTCAGTACGAAAGTTACGTTGACCCCACGATCATCATGATCACGGTACCCCTAGCAATTTTGGGCGCTCTCGGTGCTGTGATGTTTCGGGCGTCGGTTTTCCAATCTGGTGGAGTTTGGCCAGTGGTTAACAATAACATTTATGCCCAGGTAGCTTTGGTGATGCTGATTGGTCTAGCGAGTAAGAACGCAATTCTGATTGTGGAATTTGCCAACCAGTCACTAGCGATCGGTATGAGCGTTTCCCAAGCCGCGATTCGAGCCGCTGAGGAGCGCTTACGACCGATTCTGATGACTGCCTTTGCGGGTCTGGTCGGTTTCTGGCCCTTGGTGATTGCTAAAGGCGCTGGGGCGATGAGTCGTTGGTCTTTAGGGACAGCACTGTTTGGCGGGTATCTGATTTCGACGATCTTGAGTCTGTTTTTAGTGCCAGTTCTGTACGTTGTAATTAAGAACCTAGAAGAGCGTTTCTTGAAACCGGGTAAGCCTGGTGACTCAGGTAAGCCACCCCAGTCTAAAGAACCTCAGGTTCAAGAGGAACACGAGCAAGCGATCGCTCCTCTTTCAACCTTCTCCGCAAAATGAATGAGCCTTTAACGGCGTTGCTGAATTTAGATATAAATTGGCTCACGCACTCGTAGCAAAGGTACAAATAAAAGTTCATATGTCAATTCAGCAACGCCCCTTTAAGTTTAGTAAGTAGCACATAGCAAATGTTCAAAACCTAGGCTATTCTTTTTGGATGTAACACAAATGTTTAAGAAATGGAATTTCGACGATTATATTAACCACATCTTGTTTGTTGCCACTATTTTGTATCTGCTTTACTCTTTTTTATTGCACGACTAGTCCTAAAGGGTGCGAAACCATGAACTTCAGGCTAATTATTTTCTCAGGGATTATGACTGCTCTTGTCGGCGCGGTTATAGGTTTAGCTGCCACTAAGATTAGTCAACGTAACTTTGATCAACTTATATACTCAGGTGAGTACTACCAAGGCTTACAGGAAAAATACGCCTTGATCGGTGCGGGTATCGGATTCGCTGTGGGTGTTGGGCAAGAATGCGTCCGAGAGCTAAGATCCGAAAGCAATAGAGATCAATAGCTAATAGCTAATAGCTAATGGAATGGCTAATCGGAATTAGCAATTAGCAATTACCCATTCTTCAAACTAATGTTTATTTATGCCCACCTACTTACTATTCATTTAATTTGTCCAAAATGTCGCTCAAGCTTAAATACAGTTTACTTTGCTTACTATTTGTAGGTACTGCCACGCTGACCACAACTTACTGGCACTTGGGTATGGCCGGGATCACGACATTTTTATTGGCTTACTTATCGAAAGGCATGAGACGCTATCGATCGAGTGCTCGGTAATTTATCAGGAATTAAAAACAAGTACGGAGGATGAGGAACCCAATGTCTAATGAAGCGCATGAATCTCAAGTGATCGCTCGTTTAGCTGCAATGGAAGCGCAGCTTCAACAATTCAATCAGCTTTTATCGGGTCTGACTGAGCGAGTTGCTTTGTCAGAGTCGAATTTCATAGTGGTAGCAGATGTTTACAAATACAAAAAGCTGCGAGATTTGTTGGCGGCGTCCGACTTGCGAGAAGCGGATTGGGAAACTATTCGGGTCATCCAAGCGATCGCCGGAGAGCCAAATGTGGAATCTATTACTCCTGATGACATGAGGGGGTTTCCCTGTGATGAACTTCGCGTGATTGACAACCTCTGGACAACTTATAGCAAGGGTCGCTTTGGCTTCAGCGTCCAGATGCAGATTTATCAAAGTGTCGGTGGTTCTTTAGAAACCACCATCTCTCAAGATACTAAAGCTATTGAGCACCTCGGAGAGCGCATAGGCTGGCGCGTGGACGGCAAATGGATCAAGTGTGATGACCTAGACTACACCCTTGCTGCGCCAATAGGCTGTCATCCTTCGCGTTGGTGGAATTCCCCCTTTGGTTCAAAAATCAATACGGTTCAGTTAAGGCTTTGATCCCCCCTAGCCCCCCTTAAAAAGGGGGGGAATAAGCCCCCCTTAAAAAGGCTATCCATTACCGGGATCTTTCTTAAGAAAACTCAAAA
>CAZZYE010000512.1:0-5988 GCA_964658145.1 uncultured Stigonema sp. | reverse complement strand
GTTCCGCCGGAACGTCTGTACGGGAGTTAATAGTCAAAAATCCTTGGATTCTGGACTATCTTCCTCATCTCACTCATTTGCCGAAACAGCAATTAAAATTAATTTAATGCTTTCTGGCTGCTAAAGTGTCTGACTCTCTGTCACTACGCGATCGCTATCTCGCTTTAATCGACGAAATTGTCCAAAACACGCTCAAGGGCAAGATTAGCTCCCAAGAGCAGGTGTATCAAATGTTGCTCAAAGGCGTCACGACTGACACAGGAGAAGTGTTTGAACTCGCTTTGAGTGAACGCCTAAATTCTACCCAGCAACAAGTAGACAACGAAAAAGATGATCTCAAACAAGCAAAAGCTACCCGCAGTTTGAGAGCAATTAAGACGATCCAAACTCAATGGCAACGCGCTGAAGAGCAAAATAAAGCTAACTATGCGATCGCCACCGCAGTGAATGAGATTACCACAGCTGCGGCTGAGGCGCGTCTCGCTGTATTCTTACGTGTTATTGATCCCAACCGGAAGTATCCGCTTTCTTTACAACAGATCCAGCAGTTGTCAAAGTCTTTACAGAAATTTGCTCAAGCCGATTCTGATTTACAAGAAATATCAGATGGTATAATCAGAGGCTTGGCTTCTTGGCAGCGACTACAAGACCACTTGGTAAGTTGGATGTACGAGCAAAGCCGAGAATCACTGGGATATGTCGGTGTACCAGGAGAACGTGGTCCTTGGGCAACTTGGGCAAAGCAAGTTAATAGCGAGTTACCCGCATCTCTGTTTCGCACGTTGGCAAGGGAGCAATCTGCAATTGAATTTGCCCAACAGCAGCGTGATATAACCCTCAGTGCGTGGGTGGAAATGGCAGTGATTTTGCAGTACTTGCAACGGGGGTTAGTCAACTGGTTTGACCAACAAGCTTACAACGTCCAAGCTGGGTCAAAGTTGTCGATTTCAACTTTCTTGACATTCGCGGTAATTTGGAGTCAACTGGCAAGTGGTTTGGGTGAGGCTACACCCTACGGTAAGGCGTCTTCGCAAGTCCTGTTACAAACTCTACGCACGTTTAGCCAGCGTTCATATTTTCCCCTCTACGGTGGGATCTTTGCCTCATTTTCCGGCACGTATTTGCGCAATGCGCTTTCTTATTTAGATGAACCGCTGCGTCAAGCTGAGGGGACTCAAGAAAAAGCCCGGATATTAACACTTTTAGGCTATTCTCAGCGAGCATTGGGGCAATACGATCGCTCTGCACAGTTTCACCAGCAAGCGTTGGAGATCGCACGGGATGCAGGCGATCGCGCCTGTGAAATCGCCAATTTCAATCACCTCAGCCGTACTTACGTTGCTAAAGAAGATTATGCAGAAGCAATTAACGTAAGCCAACGGGCATTAATACTGAGTAGACAAGCAGGCGATCGTACAGGAGAAGCCAACGCTTTAGTAAATTTAGGCTACAGCGAAGTCATGCAAGCGCAGCAGCTAGAACAAACAGAACCAGAAACTTATGAAACAGCGATCAACTATTTACAACAAGGCTTAACATTATCAGAACGATTGGGCGATGTTCAAAGTAAAGCTTTATGTGTCAGTAGTTTAGGCATTGCCTACTTGGTAATTGGACAACCGCAAACAGCCATCAAATATTTGGAAGACGGCTTTAAGACAGCACAAATTTCTGGTGATTTATATCTTCAAGGTTTGAATTTAGCTAATTTAGCTGAAGCTTATTATCATCTACTAAACCCGGAAAAAGTAGTTTATACTGGCTGTTTGGGAATGTATTTGTTAAACCAAATTGCTTCGCACGAGTGGCGAAAACCAGCAGGTTTGCTCAAAATTTTGCAGGGACAAATAGGGGCGGAAGCGTTCCAGAGTTTACTGCAGCAACATCGGTCTAAAATTATTTCCGTGATTGGTGTGGATGGGTATGACTACATTCCGCAACTGTTAGAAGAATACAGATAAAGTATGTAGTTAGGAGTTAGGAGTTAGGAATAATAACTCTTGAATCCTCACTCATAACTCACAAGCTTCGGTTTCAGGCAAGTGAAGGTTTGCTTAAATTAATACAAAATAGGAAGTATCATGACTGTTGCGTTAGAAGTTCAAGGAATTACAATTACTCTTAAACGAATTTTAGAACTTTTAGAGACAGAGGATGAGGATGATTATGGCATTCTTAAGCCAACTGACTACGCTTTCAAGACGCTGTTGAATTTAGTTTCAGAAGCATATTCTTTGATGGGAAGCAGCTTTCCTAAAGCTTCTGCTTCGACAGATCACGAAGGAGGAATTAGATTAGCTTGGACACGTTTGAAGCCAGAGTGTACTGTGCATCTGTTCTGTCCCTCTAGTCCCGATCAACCTGTTGACATTTATCATTCAACGAGTGATGAGTATGCTGTCGAAGATGTTGTTTCAGTATCAACTTTAGTTCGTTGGCTAGAGTGGTTTAACGAAGGATGACAGCAGAATCTACTGGCAAAGCATCAGTGTTTGAAAAATTAGCTGATGATGCCATTGTCTACCGGGCATTACTCCGTAAACAGTGGATAGACGAAGAAACCGAAATAGTAACATCTGATGCCTTCTTTTTGCGTAAAAGCAAAAATGAACAAGGGCTTTCTGTGAATATTGCCAGTGTTTGTTCTCCAGAGCAATGTGCTGCACGATTTCAGAATTGTTATGGAGTTGCTAGTCTGATTGTAGGTCACATTCGTGAGTTGGGTTTAGACGTAGTGCGCGACTCTCTATCTCATGCAAATATTGTAGGCTTACCATATCGTGAAGTAAACCGCGCTTTAGCTGAGCGACTTGCGGAACTTCTGGCAAAACAGTCTCGTATTGAATGGCGACCTTAACTTTCAGGGTTAGAGCTATCAGAGCAACTACTAAGGCATCAACAGCCAAATGTGATTTGGACACGTATACTCTGTCAAGATACTCCAGGATGAGATTAACAAGCTGGCAGAAGTCTCACTTCTCATCCGAAATTATCTATAAGGACATCGACAATTTAAACACGGTTTGAACATATTTATCAGAAGCAAAAGTAAAAGTTATGACACAAACACAAGCAAAACCAAAAACATTTACCTTCGATGAATTTATCGCATGGCTACCAGAAAATTCCAGCGCCCGGTACGAACTCTACAATGGTAATGTTATTGAAATGTCACAACCTACAGGAGAACATGAAGAAGTAAAAGGATTTTTAGCTCGAAAAGTAAGCGTAGAATTTGACCGACTAAATCTACCGTACTTCATTCCCAATCAAGCTATAGTAAAGCCTCCTGAGAAAGAGTCGGGATATTTTCCCGATGTACTTTTATTAAACCGTCCAAATCTATCCCATGAAAAACGGTGGAAAAAAGAAGCTACTGTCAGTGACGGCGCATCAATACCCTTAGTTATCGAAGTAGTTAGTACTAATTGGCGTGACGATTATTACCTCAAATTTGCTGACTATGAGGAAATGGGCATCCCTGAATACTGGATTGCGGATTATGGTGGGTTGGGGGGACGCGATTTGATCGGCAACCCTAAGCAACCTACTTTTTTTGTGTGCGAACTTGTTGATGGAGAATATGTAAAAAACTTATTCCGGGGCAGTAATGTCATTGTCTCTCCTTCCTTCCCTAACCTTAACTTTACCGCGCAACAGGTTTTTGATGCCGCTTTGTAATTGCCGTTGTCAACTTTGAGGCAGAGAGGATGGGTGGCAATACTGCAAGGGCTGAGATAATTACTATCACGCGAAACCCTGTTATTCTTGTAGATACTAGGACTTCCGCACTTTACAAATTCAGCATCATGTGTATGACGGAATTCGCTCATTTCATACAGAAAAGCGATCTCCCTCAAACAGAATTGACCAGATTGTAAGGGCGCGGAAACCGCGCCCCTACGGTCATATTGTGCGATCGCGTCGGCAGGCAGCTTTTTGGCTGGGTCAAAGCTTTAACTTCGATAGCTTGTGCCAGATGCGAGAAAAGCTTGGTGCAACGTTGGTTAGGGATCTAAGCCGAAATAAGCGCACCACTTATGAGAGTATACCGTCGAGATACAGCTTTTGGTGCATTGATACCGCCACAGATCTGAAACAAACTTTTGCCTCAGATGAGGAGTAATTTTGCTAGCTTAAGTTTGTACTAAATAAAAGGTTGGAATTTCTATGCTTAACGTAAACTTGGATGACGAGACAGAGAAGTATTTGGTAGAAATTCTCGCACAGGAAAAAACCACAAGTAGTGAATTGATAAAACGACTGCTGCGCGAACATTGGCAAAGCTTATAGCCTCGGAAAACGATTTTAGAGCGCTTGGGTGGTCCTCCTAAGCACTTACTACCAAACAGTCCTGGTAACTTATCCGATCGAGATGCACGCTCTAAGTACTTGGCGGAGTATTTCCAGAAACGGTATGAACAAAGCCAGCAAAAGCAAGAAGCATGAGTTATTACCCTGTTATTCTTGTAGATGCATCTCTACTGGTGGCTTTTTACGATGTACAAGACAGCCATCATGCTCAAGTATGTGATTTCTTTGCCAGTTGTAAGAGTGAGCTAGTGACTACAGTAGCTTGTGTTACTGAGGTGATGTGGTTGCTATCCTCTAACTGGCGGTTGCAAAACGAGTTTTTATCAGCTTTAGCAGACGAAACCTACAAATGTGAACAGCTTACTACTGAGGATTTTGCACGGATTACCGAACTTAACGCCCGATATGCCGACTTACCTGGAGATTTTGCGGATTTATCACTGATTGCGATTTCCGAACGTTTGGATATTGCTGCTATTGCAACTCTTGATAAAGATTTCGATATTTATCCCCGCTCTCGTCGCCAGCCTTTTGAGCGCGTGTTTGGTCCACAATAACTGTAGAGCTTTCTAATTAAAAATTTTTACCTGTTAAATAACAAGGATACCATATAAATGGGATGCCTTGAAATTTATTATTATGAAAACACTTGTATCTTATTACCAAGAAATTAAAGAAAATCTCAAGTCTCAACTAGAAGCTGTAGAGACAACTGAGCAAGTTGTCAAGATACTCCAGGATGAAATTAACAAGCTGGCAGACTTTAATGGTGATTACATTAGAGGATTGACCCCACCACAGGCACGGCTTGCCACAGTCATGTTAAAGATACTCAATCAATACACTAGCACTTTGATATTAGTCAAACTGCAAGATTCTACCCCAAACGCCAACTCGCATTTCCAGAGCGAGGTTGGCTTGACTGAGTTAGCCTCTAACACTTTATCGCCTCTGACACAAATTTTCCAGCTCGAAAAAAATCTGCAAGCCTTAAGATCGCTTAATTATTACAAGCAGGCGTTATTACAACAAGTGCGACAAAGCCGTGAGGTTATGAGCAGCCTACTTGCTGGCGGTATAGCGGGAACGTTAGCTGGGGGTTATGTATGGGGGGTAATCGGAGCAATCACGGGAGGAGTGATTGGAAAAGTTGTTCCGCCACAGAAGTCCCCAGAGAACACAGATCTCGCCTCCCTACCAGAATCTCGCAAAAACGAGGTTAAAATAGGTATAGATATTGATAGATTACTTGACCATCTTTATCAAGCTTTTCAATCAATTGACATTACTGTTAGTGCCTATGGGGCAAGAGAAGAGAAAGCACCATTACCCGGCTGGGAAAATAATCTCGACTTGTTGGAGTACCTACAAGAATTGATGGCAGATGCGCTGGATGAAAGAACTCAACTTCCAACTGCTGTGCGCAGACGCATTGAACAGGCTACCACAATTTTGAGACGCTACGGAATACAAGCACGAGTTTATCAACCTAGTGAGGAACAGGACTTAGGAATGGAAGCTTGGTCTATGTTCTACTTTGAGCCGAGTCTTGATCCTGAAATCACAGATTACATTACCCTAAAGCACGCCTTTATTAAAGATAACCAAGTACTCTTGCCAGGTTACGTAATTGAGCCTGCATCGTCTAAGATAGCTAATTGCTAATTGCTAATT
>CAZZYE010000511.1:0-6000 GCA_964658145.1 uncultured Stigonema sp. | reverse complement strand
AATTAGTAATTATGCCAGCCGGGGCTAGCTTAGAGAAAGCTTAGTCACAATTTCACTTAACTAAGAGACAGACAGACATGGAAGTCAAACCGCTGATTGCTCCACTAGAACTGGCTGCCCTTTTAGAGCAAGAATCTGTTGTGGTAGTTGATACTCGCGATCCATTCGAGTATGCAGCATCCCACATTCTTGGAGCCGTTAATATTCGCGAGATTTTTACCTACTTGGCAACCTCTACACCAGAAGGTTTAACCAGCTTGCACTCACTTTTTGCTGAGCTTTTAGGTAAAGTCGGCATTTCTGGCAAGGAACGGATAGTAATCTACGAAGATGCTATGCATAAAGGCTACGGACAGTCTTGTCGGGGCTACTTTTTGCTAACATATTTAGGCTGTGACAAAGTTTCCGTGTTGCACGGAGGATATCAGGCATGGCTCGCTGCAGGGCTGCCAATTACTGACTTCGTGCCAACGCCTTCTCAGAAGACGTTTGAGGTGAAGATCGATCCGTCGATGATGGTGACGACGGAACAGATGTTGCAGGCTTTGGATGAGCCTGCGATCGTCAAGTTGGATGTCAGAGATGAGGATGAGTGGTTGGGAGTGAGTTCTTCTCCCTACGGCATAGATTTTTGCCCACGTAAAGGTAGAATCCCCGGTGCAGTCTGGATTGAGTGGTACGATCTGATGGTTCCCCATTCGGAAATTCCCATGTTTCGTCCAGTTGCAGAAATCCAGGATATCTGTCAGCAAGCTGGCATTACACCAGAATCAACAGTATACGTATATTGCTTCAAGGGTTCTAGAGCTGCCAATACTTTAATTGCTCTCAAAGAAGCAGGTTTTAAAGATGTCAGGAATTACTTTGCTTCTTGGAATGAGTGGTCCCGCGATCCAGCTTTACCAATTGAGAACTGATTGATAATGAAACACCTTGAAGGTAAAGTAACATTAGTCACAGGTGCTACGCGAGGTATTGGCAAGGGAATTGCTATTGGCCTTGGTGAGGCTGGTGCAACTGTATACGTCACAGGTCGCAGCCTCCATAACTCTTATTCCAGTGATGACATCTCAGGCAGTCTTAGTGAAACCCAAGCCGCTGTTGAGGAAGTCGGTGGTGTATGTATTCCCGTTCAGGTAGACCACAGCGACGACGAGCAGGTGCGTTTGCTTTTTGAGCGTATTCAAGATGAGCAGGATGGACACCTCGACCTACTGGTAAATAATGTTTACTCAGGAGTTCAGGCATTAAGAGACGCTTATGGGCAGCCGTTCTGGGATTGTGAACCAAGTCTTTGGGATGCTAGCAACAACGTTGGTCTTCGTAGCCATTATATTTCGAGTGTTTTTGCTGCCCGGATGATGACTAAGCGTAAACAGGGATTAATCTGCACCATTTCCTCATGGGGCGGTATGTCCTACATTTTTGGTGCAGCATACGGTGCTGGTAAAGCCGCATGCGATCGATTAGCGGCTGATATGGCTGTTGATCTGAAGCCGGATAACGTCACTTCTATTTCAATTTGGCCAGGTATTGTTGGTACTGAACACATTTCTCGTCTGGCTTCTGAAATGGACGAAAAAAATGCGGCGGAAAAGAATTACTCTGTGTTCACTGAGCGCTACAACTGGGAAACTCCTTTGCTAACAGGACGGGTCATTGCTACGCTTGCTTGTGAACCAAATGCGATCCGCCGTACAGGACGTGTTGTCGTTGTTGCTGAACTGGCTGAGCAATATGGACTGGTAGATCAAGATGGCGCGAGTCCTGTGTCACTACGCTCTCTGCGTTTTCTGATGCCTTTTGCGTTGCCCGCATTGAGAAAGTACTCAGGCTTAATTCCCAATATTAAAGTGCCGTGGTCACTGCTACTACTGAAGGCACTCAGTTCACCGAGGATTTGAGCGATCGCCGGATTGACACCAATAGGACTTATAGCGGTTTGCGATTCAGTGAGGTACATTGGGTAGGGGCGAACGGCCGTTCGCCCCTACGTTGTGGGTGTACTTCATCCGGTTGAAATCCGCTATATATCATGTCCGGTTAATTACCCATAATGTAGAGACGTTGCAATGCAACGTCTCTACATGGATTTACAGGTTTTTATTGTGGTTGATTTGCCGAACATCATATTACGCATTGACAGAAATAGTCAAGTATGCATAGGTAGACCAAAATATGACCGTAGGGGCGCGGTCTCCGCGCCCTAGATGATGTCGTCTGTATTTTTCTAGTTCGACGAGGCTATTAGGATTAACACGGTAAGGAGTGTCAAAACCAGAACTGTCGGTAGTCCTCGACATACTGTTGCATAGTCAGTGGTGGACGAGCAAGCAATTGCTCTACATCCGTTGTGATACTACCCGCTAATCCTAAACGAGCGGTTGTATAGATTGCTGCCATTACCAGAACGAAGCTCATGGGCAGCCCACGATCGCATATTTGTCCGACAAAGCTTAGCAGAGAGGGGTTGGTATAGCGGATTGGTTTACCCAAAACGGCTGTGAAGATGTCTGCCACTTCATAGTAGGTCAAGGCTTCCCCACCGGTAAGCGCATAGGCTTTATGGATGTGCCCATCTTCAACCAAAGTACGCACCGCAACGGCTGCAATATCCCGCACATCAATGAAACTGGTTCTACCATTTCCCGGTGGCATGAACAATTCACTACGGGTTTTTATATCTTCTCGGTGTGTGGTGTTGAGGTTTTGCATGAAGAAGCTGGCGCGTAAAAAGGTGGCAGGAATGCCCAATTGGCCGATGTAGCTTTCAATCTTCGAGTGCGGCAAAAAACGGTTGCGCGAGGCTCCTAGTATTGAAAGAAACACGACCTGCTGAACGCCTACTTGTTTAGCAGCATTCAGCGCTGGGGCAATGTATTTGCGAACATTGGCAAGGGCAGGCGGACGCACCAAAAAGATTTTGTTGACGGACTCAAAAGCACTTGCCCATGTGTTGGGATTGGTAAAGTCGAACGAGACATAATGAATGTTGCTGCCCAGCATCTGTTGAGCGTTGTCGGTATTTCTGACTGCGGCATAGACATCACAATCTTGATTAAGCAGTAAGCGAATGACTTCTCGACCAACATTTCCCGTCGCACCCGTCACCAAAATTTTCGACATCCGAGTTCACCAGGTACTAGTTTTAGCATTCAATCATCTCCAATAGACATCTCCGGAAACTAATTATGCGTTACCTGAAATCTTTGTAGAGACGCGCTCATTTGAGCCAGCGCCGTAGGCGACTGGTGAGACAGCCCTGAAGGAGGGTTAGCCCGACCTAGCGGACTGCGAACCCGAAGGGCGTCGCGTCTCTACATTCTTTTTCCCAGAGGTCAAATTCGGTAACAACTGAATGACTGTTTTAACCTTTGGTTAAACGGATGTGTTCTAGAATCTGCTGCTTGCGCTCTAAGGAGTCGAGTCTGGGGCTAATAAAGTTACCTGTACTTCGAGCTAAATGCTCCATAATTCGTTTTTGACGGTCAGATTGTGTAGCCATAATCTAGTGAAGTACCTACGCTAACTGCAAGCAGTATAGCGTAGGCTTCGGGTTAATTCCCGAATTTCCTTTAAGGTACTCATAAAACCCGATAGCGAAGCGTTAGCCGGTACTCCGGCGTCAGGCTCTATTACCAATTTCCCTTTCCGGCTTTTTATAGTTGGAAAAACTCCCAATCCAACTCGTTTTATGTTGACTGCCGCGTTGATATCACGGTTTAATATGCCAACATTGCACGCTTTACAATCATGAATCCTATCTGATAAATCTTTCGGAACATAGGCATCACAATTGCAACAAATTTGGCTCGTATAGTTTGGTTTTACCTTGAACACTTGTCCACCAGTTTTCTCGACTATGTAAGACAGAATGTCAACAAACTGCGCAAAGCCTGCATCTAAAAAACTTTTATTCAACCCACTTTTTTGGGCTTGATGATTTGGTAGAAACTTGCCGTTTTCATCTTGTTTTACTTTGTTTCGTTTAGTAAGATTTTTTAAGTCTAAATCTTCTACAAAGCACCTTCAACTTGCACATTAGCAGGGGTAGCCGATCCGTAGATACAATAGAACTAGATCGCCCGGAGGGCAGATCGGAGTAGTTAAAAAAACCCGAACCACCTGATTGGTAGTTCGGGACAGAACATGGCAAAAATTCAGCCTAATTTAACCAAGTAAGGCAGTCTGGAGAATTAGCGTTCCAGCAACTCCTGATGCAACAAGTGCTATCAAGGTGCTGGTAAAAAAGATACCTGTTTAAGAGCCAAAGCCTAGCGCCTTGTCTTCTCGACCACCTGTAAACAACAAAGACCAAGCTTGGTTCGGATTGATAGCCTCAAAGCTATTGAAGGCAGTCCTGAAAACAACAGGACTGAATAGCTCGGGAGATGTAAAATCGAAGTCAGTTTTCATGTAAATAAATATAACATATATCTTGCAAAATATCTACTTTTATGATATGTACAGATTTTAAAGATGCGCGAGAGGGGTCGGGGTTGCCCGAATGCTTTTCCAGTTCGTAATATTGGCAATCATCCAGATAGCTTAAATCTCCTCTGTCTCTTGGGCTACGGGAAAATATTTTTCTATGACCTGACCTACGAACAAACTTAAGACCCCAAACAGAATTCCCATTCCCACAATGTTCAACTCAACACTGCCAAAAACAGCGAAATTTGGGTTAATAAAAGTTAAAATCAGCACAGAGAGAGATGATATACTGCCCATAAGCAAAGACAGCTTCACGCTTGCTTTGGAAAACTTATAGCCTCCTAGAGAAGCAACTAGGTAGGCAACAAAGGGAACAAATACAGACCCTACATAAGCTGCATAAAAAGCCACTATCAGAAAGACAATCTCGCCTCCCTTTAAAGCAACGACTAGACTCAAGAGGGCGTTTGTCATAGTGATCAGCAGCCGATTCATGTTGGAAGCTGGCAGAATATTGAAGTCCAAGACAATCTTGCTCTGCACCCGCAATGTGCTACTGCCAACACCTAGCGCTGGAACCAATAAAGACGCCATCAGCAAAATACCCAAAGGCTTGTCAGTTCCACCACCAATCCACGACAGGATAAAGGGAAGCGTTTCTTTGCCATCAATACCAGCAGGAAAAATTCCCGCCTTGAGGGCTGCTCCCACAACTGATGAAGGCAAGAAGGCGAGGAACAGCAGTAAAATTGCAGCCAACACACAGCCCTGATATACACTCTGCATATCTTTTGCCCGGACAATAAATTGCTGATACCTCATATCTATCAGGAGTAGCAGAATTGTAGACAGGGAGATGCCTACTTTTGTTGGTAAACTGATAAGCTGCAGTGACTCAGCAAAGTCCAGAGGCGATCGCAAATATTCAGTTACACCGTGCAACACCCATAAACTATAAAGCAGAGCTAAGAAATTCAGAACCAGCAATCCTCGAAATATCCAGCCTACTTTCTCCACTGGCAGCAAGGAAATAATTGCAAACAAGATAGCCATTAAGAGCATTGTAGGTAGCGTAGGTATCCCCAAAACTTTGAGAATAAACGCTCCAGAAATTAACTGGACGGCTTCAATACCGATCAGCGATACCCAAGACATCAACCCCACAAAAATTTTTACCCCACCGCCGCAGTAGGAACCCAGCAATGTCCAGATTGGCTCTACTTGTGTCCAATAAAACTTTGCCAGTCCCATAAGAGCGATCGTACCCAAGCCTAGGGAGACGGCGTAGAGGCTGCCAGCAGCGCCTAAAGTCAATGATTGCTCGGCAGTTCCCAGAATAAAACCCAAGCCGTAATGCGCGGACACCAGCAAGGCTGCTAGCGAGAAGGTATCCAGTCTGCGGTTTTCTATCATATTAGGTAGCGGTAATTTTGCCACACAATTGCTTAAAGCAAGCTTGTGTTTCTCTCTATTTAGGATTCGCCCCAATGATTGGGTTCTCTGCTTCTAATCCAATACGGTTCAGTTAGAAGCCGTCACTCCCTGAAGATCCCCCCAACCCCCCTT
>CAZZYE010000510.1:0-6001 GCA_964658145.1 uncultured Stigonema sp. | reverse complement strand
ACCACTAACAACTAACAACCAACAACTAACCACTAAAACCTATTGCCACAGATAAATTGTTGTGATAACATGTAAAACTAATGCGGATGTGGCGGAATTGGCAGACGCGCTAGATTTAGGTTCTAGTACCGAAAGGTGTGAAGGTTCAAGTCCTTTCATCCGCACTTTTTAAATCTCACCCACAAATGTAGAGACGCGAAATTTCGCGTTTCTACAGCGTCTTGGCGACGGCAGTGCGCTCAAGTCAGGGGATACCTTTCGCTCGTCGCCGTGAGAGTGGGCTAACACTCGTGCCGATATGCTGCCTCGTCTTTGCGCGATCCTCCCCAATACTGTCTAAAAAGACACAAAATTGTGTCATAACAAAATTTTACTAGGCTCTTTTGCCTGTAAAATAATAATAATGTCAATTATTGCTCCGGCAGAGGTTGAAGCAATGGTATCCACAAAATGATTGACATTAACGGTGTTAAATTTTATTTAGTATAAAATAAAACTTTATAACTTTAACTGACTGCGTGAATATCAGATTTGAAAGATTAATTATTTCGGAAAGTCTAAAAGATACCAGCACACTTTTTCAGGTAAAGGCATTTTTCTAGGAGAGAAATATTATATATAAGTAAAAACACTGTTTTTTTTGGAGCTTACCTTATAGCTACGAAAAACTAATAGACAAGATATTCTTGAGTAATAATACTTAAGAAACCCAATTTTTGTCTGATGGAGAAAAACGGTATTATTGCGGTTATGGTCATACCAGAAGGCTGACTTTGAGGTAATGACTTTATGGAGTCTTTACCTTCTCTTTACTTGTTCTAGAAAAATGCCTGATAATCTCAGTATAAGTCAGTAAATTAACTGCAATTCTCGTGCGGGGACTGGGATTTTCTGATCTTAGAGAGAAGGGTGCTACCATCGAGCCTCGCCACAAAGCCTGAATTTAGACTTTTGTGTTTTTAAAGCCTTGCCAAAAATTTAACTCACACCTGTTGAATTTAGCCGAAATTAAAGCCAAATGAGCACAACTCCTATAGGTAGCTACAAGTTTTCCCAGAAACTGCATCCACTATCTCTGTTAGCACAACTAACAAGTCGGCGTGCTACAGGCTGTTTACGGGTATTTATTGAGTCATTTTCCTGGTCAATATATCTAGAAAATGGTAGACTAATATATGCATCCTGTTCGGATCGACTGTTTGATCGGCTTGATAGTCACTTAGAGCGCTTGAGTCAGGAATTTTCTACTCTCAACCTTGCAAATATTATGCAGGTACGAGGCATCTTTGAAACGAACAGTGAAAATCAATTGATACCACAGGCAGATTATCAAGCTATCTGCTGGCTAGTTGATCGGGACTATCTTAATCCACAACAAGCAGTAGTTCTGATCGACGATTTGGCAAAAGTTGTGCTCGCGTCATTTCTAACTGTCAAAGAAGGAAGCTATGAATTTAGTAGTGTAAGTCCTTTAGATCAACTTCCAAAGTTCTGCCACTTAGATCTGCGATTATTAGTCGAACACTGTCAACAGCAGTTACGAAATCGGCATCAATCTCAGTCATCAGTGCCGAAAGTTGAGACCAAACAAGCACAAACTCAAATAAACTTAGGGAGATTACCCGGACAAAAGGATTTTGATAATTCTGATAATAGCAATAACAAAATTTTTCAGCAATCTATTAACAAAAATACATATACAGTAGCTTGTATTGACGATAGTCCAACAGTTTTAAATTCTATCAACCAGTTTTTGGATGAAAACACCTTTTCAGTTGTAATGATAAACGACCCAGTCAAGGCTTTGATGCAAATTCTCCGCAGCAAGCCTGACATAATTTTGCTAGACGTTGAGATGCCTTCTTTAGATGGCTATGAACTGTGTTCCCTATTGCGAAGGCATTCAGCCTTTAAAAATATACCGATCATTATGGTAACTGGCAGAACAGGGTTTATAGACAGAGCAAAGGCAAAGATGGTTAGATCATCAGGCTATTTGACTAAGCCTTTCACACAATCGGATTTATTAAAAATGGTGTTTAAACATATTGGTTAATTTCTGAAGAAAAGGGGTTTCGTGTGTTGAGGAGAGCGCGAATGACGGCTTCCCTGATGACGATAAGGGGCGTACATACCTTAGCACTTCGCTACTGCCTTATGGTTACGAAAGTTGAAGTAAGTGGTGTTGAATTAGCGTACAACTGGCATCAAGAATTAGTAAAGTTAACAATAGTAATTTAGGAGAGATTAAGGAGTGAGTCTGACTTTGATTGGCACAATTCTAATAGTAGAAGATTCCCCCAGTGAATTGGAACTAATGAGCCATTATCTTCAAGAAAGTGGTTACAACGTAATTAAAGCTAGTGGTGCAAAAGAAGCTTTAGAAAAAGCTTTGTTACAGAATCCAGACGTGATAGTGACTGATGTGGTTATGCCTGGAATGAGCGGGTTTGAGTTGTGTCGCGCTCTCAAAAGAAATCCAGCTACTCAAAAAGTGCCAATTGTGATTTGCAGTTCCAAAAATCAGGAAATTGACCGTTTGTGGGCAATGAGACAAGGTGCTGACGCTTATGTAACTAAGCCTTACACTCGCGAACAGCTTCTGCGTGCTATTAAATCAGTAGCGATTTGAACCCTTGATATGAATAGTTCACAAATTACAACGAATACAAAGCAAATCCACAAGAACTTGGGAGACGGCTATCTCAAGTTTGATCTTAATAGACACACCTCTGCCCTTTTATCAATGAAGCACACGCAAGAAGCGATTATTGTGCCTTTTGAGGCTGTAACCTCAATGCCCAGTATGCCCACTTGCATACTGGGATTAATGAATTGGCGGAGTCGCATAATTTGGGCAATCGATCTACCCAGAATGCTGAATATAGAAAACTTAGATTATCGGCTCCGGCAGTATAACGTGGTAGTGATCAGGGTGGAATCACTGCTGTTGGGCTTAGTTGTGCAAGATATCAAAGGTACAGCTAAGTTCATGCCTGATGAAATTTCCTCTCCTATGGACCAAATTGCCTCTAGTTTAGTTCCATATTTACGTGGCTGCGTTATCCAAGAAAAAGAAATATTGCTGGTATTAGATGCACAAGCTATTGTGCAATCTTCTATTCTCCGTAGTGATTAGGGTGTATTACTAAAAAATTGGTTTTTACTGCTTTTTACAAACGTCAACAAAATCACTTTATGTTTAATAAGACTGATACACCAAAGAGTAGTGATGCTCCTCATGATTCCTCACTTAATTCATCTCAAAAAATCGTCCAAGTAAAACCTTCTCAAGAATCTAATATTGAAACTGCTCTTAATTCTCCTAAAAATCGAGCAGAGGCAATTTTTAACAAGCTCAGCTTAAGTGCCAAAGCGACAATTTTGTCGATCGCGATCAGCACTCTACCTTTACTAGGTATTGGCACACTCGCCTATCAAATTGCCAGCAAATCTATTAACGATAAAATTTCCCAAAATCAAGAAGGTGAAGCCAAGGGCTTAGCAGACAAGGTAAACCGTTTTATGCTGGAACGGTATAACGATATTCAGATAATCGCTAGTCTGCCAATTCAGACAAATCCCAGAGTCAGGGAAGACACAACTCCCCAGGAAAAACAAGCAGTCCTAGATAAATTCATAGACACTTATAAAATCTATGACAGCATTACTTTGTTGGGTTTAAACGGGGATGTGATTGTGCAATCAAAAGGCGATCCTCTGACCAACCAGAGCGATAGCTATTTCTTTAAAAGAGTACAGCAAACCGATCAGACTTTCATCAGTAGTCAGGCAGAAGTACCTAAAAACTCAAAAACCCTTAGTCTTTTCACGGCTGCACCTGTTAAAGATGCTGTCACGGGTAAAACCATTGCTATAGTCCAAGCACGTATGCCCGTAAAATATCTAGAAGATGTGATGAAAAATTATGCACAACAAGGGCGTTCATACTTTTTAAGCGATGCCTCTGGGAAATTTTTCATAGCATCAGCCAAAAAACAAATAGGTATAAATCCTACAAAAGCTTTTCCTGATTTGGATGAACAGCAACAGACAAAAAAGTCAGGTTCTTTGATCTCAGTTAACCAATTTGACAAGACAAAGGATTTGGTAAGCTATGCATCCAGACCACTAGAAGGTTTACCAAACTTAAATTGGCAAGTATTGCTGGCTACAGATACAGCAACTGCATTTGAACCTCAAAGACAATTGCTACTAACAATAGCAATCGGAACAGGACTGACAGCATTAGTCGTGGCTGTCATCGCCGCATGGTTAGCTAAACGTGCCACAAAACCAATTGTAGAGGCGACAAGAGCAGTGGCAAGACTTGGGCAAGGCGATCTTAACACCCGTCTACAAGTACAATCAGAAGACGAGTTAGGCGTCTTGAGTGCCAACATTAACCAGATGGCAGCACAATTACAGACCCTGTTAAAAGAAAAAGAATTGGACGCTGAAAGAGTCAAGTCACTTGCAGAAATTACCCTACGTACTCGCAGAAGCCTCAAAGCCGAAGATATTTATAAAACAGCAGCTAAAGAAGTTCGCCAAGCTCTCAAAACAGACCGGGTTGTGATTTATGAATTTAATCAAAGTACCTGGGATGGAGCAGTCGTCGCCGAAGCGGTTACGGCTGGTTTACCAAAAATGTTGGGGGTAGAAATCGACGATCCCTGTTTTCGCGATCGCCATGTAGAAAGTTACAAAGATGGTCGAGTGCGAGCAATCAACAACATTTATGAAGATCCAAATCTCAGCAATGCAGGTTGTTACATTAGAATGTTGGAAAAATTTGCAGTCAAAGCCAATTTGGTTGCACCGATTATTTCCTCAGAACAACTTGTAGGCTTGATGATTGCTCATCATTGCGACAGTCCCCGCAATTGGCAACAAGCTGAAATTGATTTGTTTAAACAGTTAGCAAATCAAATCGGCTACGCTTTAGAGCAATCAAAGCTAATCGAGGAGTTACAACTCGCCAGAGCTGTAGCGGAAAACTCAACCGACGAAGAACGGCAACAAAAAGAAGCCATACAAATGCAACTTCTAGAACTGCTAAGCGAGGTAGAAGGTGCAGCCCAAGGCGACTTGACAGTACGTGCTGAGGTTACTGCCGGAGAAATTGGCACAGTCGCTGACTTTTTCAACTCTATCGTTGAAAATCTGCGCGATATTGTTACCCAAGTCAAAGAAACTGCTACTCAGGTGAACCAAGCGATCGGCGCTAACGAAGGCGCCATCCGTCAACTAGCAGATGAAGCACTCTCTCAATCGGCAGAAATCAACCTCACCCTAGATGCCGTTGATGAGATGACGTATTCCATGCAAGCAGTAGCGTCTAGCGCCCAGCAAGCAGCCACAGTTGCCCAAAGTGCTTCTCGCACTGCCAAAAAGAGTGGACATGCGATGGATTTGACAGTACAAAACATCTTGCATCTGCGCGAAACTGTTGGCGAAACTGCCAAGAAAGTCAAACGGCTAGGAGAATCCACTCAACAAATTAGCCGCGTGGTAGCATTGATTAACCAAATTTCCATGCAAACCAACTTGTTAGCGATCAACGCTGGTATTGAAGCGGCACGTGCAGGTGAAGAAGGTCAAGGGTTTGCCGTAGTAGCAGAAGAAGTCGGGGAATTAGCAGCGCGGAGTGCATCGGCGACCAAAGAAATCGAGCAAATTGTCGAGAACATCCAACGGGAAACCAGCGAAGTCGTAGCGGCGATGGAACTGGGAACCACGCAGGTTGTGGAAGGTACGCGGATCGTAGAGGATGCTAAGCACAGTCTGAGTCAGATATTGGAGGTTTCTCGCCAAGTTGACTCCTTAGTGCAGTCGATTTCCAGCACCACCACATCTCAGGTGCAAACATCGCAAACAGTCAGAGCTTTGATGAAAGATATCGCCGTTGTGTCACAACGCACTAGTACTTCTTCTCATGAAGTTTCCGAATCTTTGCAACAAACTCTGGAGATTTCGCGACAGTTGCAAGAAACTGTTG
>CAZZYE010000509.1:0-6005 GCA_964658145.1 uncultured Stigonema sp. | reverse complement strand
GCTGCATTGCTGGGGTAGAAACACCGACAACAGGTCGCATTGTCTTAAATGGACGGGTATTGTTCGACTCCCAACGAGGGATTAATTTGCCTTCAAGATCTCGCCGTATCGGGTTTTTAGTGCAGAATTACGCTCTCTTTCCGCATATGACTGTGGCACAAAATATTGCCTTTGGCTTGCCTAAAGGACTATCTGCCTTAGCTATCAAGCAACAAGTAGAAGCACAACTGTTAGTGGTACAGTTAGAAGGATTAGCAGACCGCTATCCGCATCAACTCTCTGGTGGTCAACAGCAACGGGTAGCATTAGCGAGAGCTTTAGCAAGTCAACCAGAAGCACTGTTGCTAGATGAACCGTTTTCTGCACTGGATACTTACTTGCGCAGTCAGTTAGAGCAGCAAATGGTAGAAACGCTGGCGGATTACAATGGTGTCACCCTCTTTGTGACGCACAATATGGAAGAGGCTTACCGAGTTTGCCCAAACCTGTTGGTGCTGGACAAAGGAAAAGCGGCTCAGTCTGGTGCTAAAGAAGACATTTTCCACCGACCTACTACCGTGAGTGTTGCTCAATTGACGGGGTGCAAAAACTTCTCCAACGCTGTCTTGCGGGCATCTCAGCAGGTAGAGGCGATTGATTGGGGTTGCACCCTGCAGGTTATTGAACCGATTCCAGACGCTTTATCGCATGTAGGAATTCGCGCCCATCAGCTAACCTTCACCAACAACTCATCCCATGAAAATACCTTTCCTTGCTGGCTGGTGAAGACGAGTGAAACGCCGCACCGGATGACGCTGTTTCTCAAGCTCAACCATCCATCTACCAATGCCAATGATTACCACCTGCAAGCAGAGGTATTCAAGGAAAAGTGGGCGATTCTCAAAGACCAACCTTTCCCGTGGCACGTTCGTTTAGATCCCTTGCGACTCATGCTGCTAGAATCAGCCCAAAATTAGATGAACTTGTATGTTGCGTTAACGGAGACACGAAGCTGCTAATTACAGCCAATTTCATCTATTTGAACCACAGACGCTCTTGTTGGGGCACAACGGTTTTGCCACGGCAAGGTTGTATCCGGTTGCTGTTGTGTAACTCCTCCAGCCATTGCAGTAGGGGAGACGGAAGTTCAATGTCAGGGCGAATCTGGACAGCAAGATTTTCAAAAATATGCTTCTGCTCACTCTGCAAAAACTTTGCCCATTGTCTAACCCGCCACAGAAATTCTAACATCAGTTCTGTAAGTGTTTCGTTTTTTTCTCCCATTCCCAGCCTATCCCACTGAATAATCTGCAGCCGTGCGAAAGCAATGTTCAAATCTTCGTATGAGTTTGAATTAGTATGTATAAAAATATATTCAAATACTTCAGCCTGTAAATTAGCTCAACTATTTATATATGATAAATACATCAAAGGAATACTGCTCAGATTAACATTTGCTTTTATGACAGTATACTATCTAATTTTTGTTAAATTTCTACTGATAATTCTGGGTTAAAGTAATTATTTATTTCATCTGGATAACCACGAGGATTGCAAATAATGCGAGTCAAGCCGATTTGATAATCTAATTGATTGTGAATGTGACCATGAATCCATAATAATGCTCCTGATTCAGAAACTAAAGTATCAAAATTTGAAGCATAAGCAGCACTTAAAATATCTTCCTTATGTTGGAAAGGTATGGATTTTACACTCGGAGCATGATGAGTGATAATTACAATTTTTCCAGACAAGTCACATAAGGTATTTTTTAACCAATTAACTGAATTTTTACAAATAAGTGCAGTATCAATAGTTCTTAACTTTGAATATTGGGGACTTAATCTAATTTTTATATAATCATTCATGACTTGACTAGCTTCTAAACCAGCGAGTCGTGGCTCGCCAAACAGTTTAAAATCAGTCCATAAAGTACAACCTAAAAAATTTAAACCTTCAATGGTAACTAAATCATTTTCTAAAACATGAACATTAGTTCCTAATGCATAATCTTTCAGCTTCTCAACAAGCCTTGGATAAGCAGTTCCATAGTATTCATGATTACCTAATATATATATAACTGGTTTCTTAGGAATGTTTTGAATTGCCCATTTAATTCCTTTTTCTCTTAAGTGAATATCTCCCGCTAAAACAACAATATCAGCATTTACATCAGGAATATTAAAGGACTGAAACTCAAGATGTAAATCACTTAATATTTGAATTTTCATGCTAATTCAATAAGTAAAAATCCCACAAATATAATAAAACATTGACTTAAATTTTACTTGTCAACTTGTAAACATTTAAATATATTAACGTGTATATAAGTAAATATGTAATCTTACTTACTTAGAGGATGTTTTTAAAGTTGTGGCTGATGTATCAAAAACTTTAGATCCTCCTAAATCCTCCTTAAAAAGGAGGACTTTGAGAAGGTTATTCCCCCCTTTTTAAGGGGGGTTAGTTCTGATCTTGATACAACCGTAGACTTTGAAAACATCCTCTTACATGAAAACAATCGCCATAATTTCGAGAAAGGGCGGTGCAGGCAAAACAACCTTGGCGGTGCATTTTGCTGTAGCTACCACTACTGATCCGATTATCTATCCAGTGGCTGTACTTTCAACAACTACAGTTCCAGATGAGGCACAGGCTTTTGCTCACTACTTAACTAGTATTGACACCCAGAATATCTTCAGAGGTTTTGGATTTGGCGTACCGTTTTAGTCAATACTAACTTAAGAGCGAAGATCAATTTTACCAAAAAAGTTGATAAACTACACGCCAACTGCTAATATTACATACGTCTACCAACTTTGTAGAAAACCTTTGTCAACTATGGCTTTTGTGAAGACAAGAAAATTGACGAATTGGATTGGTGCGGCAATAACCAGCTTGATACTGGTAATTGGCTCGCAGTCTGTCAATTTATTCCCAGCAGCGTCTCAAAGACGAGGACCATGAAGTAGGTAGTAGATGGGAGGCGGTAGGTGGGGATGTCCGGGTAAAAAGGGTACAAGCCCCATTATTTCCCGCAATTTTAATCCACTTTTGATACGTATTGCTGCTCGTGATCTTTGAACCCAATAAATACTTAATGTTTTTCAAAAAGCGGTTGCTCATAGCTGTTGGAGTGGGGCTGGCTACTTTGGGTATCGCTACTCCCTGTGAAGCGATCGCCTTGACCAATGAGGGTGACACAACTGGTCAACCAACCTGGCTTCGTACCATAGTAGGCAACCCTCCCGATCAGCTAAGTGGTCAAACTCCTGGGGAATCCGGCGTAATTGTGCCCTACAGTGTTTACCAATTTATGGTTGAGCAATCGGGTTTGTATACGTTTGGGAGTGCTGTACCTGGAGCGACATCGGCTGTTGATGGAGGCTGGGATAATTTTCTGGTTCTTTATCAAGATAGCTTCAGTCCCACTGCCCAACTAACCAATATTCTCGTAGCGGGCAAGGCTCCTAATAATGGCAGCCCTGTCTTCAACAGACAACTGACTGCTGGACCTTACTACTTCTTAGTAACAACTGGTCGTCGAGCGACTGACTTTGGTGCTTTTACCAATACAATAGCTGGACCGGATGAAATAGTTAACAGTCCTCCTGCTATCTCTGCTTTCACCTATAAAGGTGACACAACTGGTACACCCACTTGGTTCCGCACCGCACCGGGCGATCCTCCCGACAGAGTCAGCGGTCAAGCCGAGGGGAATGTAGGTGCTTTGGTTACCGAAAGCGTCTTTCAGTTTGCGGTTGACCGCTCTGGGTTATATACCTTCAGCAGTGCTGTTCCCGATGCCACGTCTGCCATTGACGGCAGTTGGGACAATTTTCTGGTGCTTTATCAAGATAGCTTCAGCCCAACTGCTCAACTGAGCGATGCACTGATAGCGGCTAATGTTCCAAATAATGGCAGTCTTGCCTTTAGCAAAGAATTGACCGCCGGAAAAAATTACTTTTTGGTGACAACTGGTCGTCAAGCCACTGAGTTTGGTGCATTTACCAACACTATCAGCGGTCCTGGTCTAGTTGCAGAGGTTCCCGAACCAAGTTCTACGCCACCTCTAATGGCAGCAGTTGGCGTTGGCTTGCTGCTTCTAACTCCAAAAAACACCCGTTGCTAATGGTTATGAGTCGAAAATGGGAAGACCGATGAATATATACAAAAAATTAGCAGTTGCAACCGCAGGCGCAGCTTTAAGCTTCGCTGCAATCGAAGCTAACCATGTCAACCCTGTCCAAGCTGCCACTGTCACCTATGACTTGACTATAGATGTCACTACCGGCTCGTTAGCAGGCACTCAGAGTTTTGGTTTTTTCAGCTATGATGACTCAACCCTGACAGGAATCGGGCTTGAGACATTGGGTGTCAATAAGGGATTGTCCGTTGACTTTGATTTTTTGGGTAAAACTTACCACGAAACCGACGAAAATAGCTATCCCGATTTTCCCGTCGTGCAGTTCCAAGACAGATCTTTATTGGGAATAGAGTTTCTTGTACAAGATCCGACCGGGTTCGCATTTGAAATTGGCACGTCAAATCCAGATCCAAATGTGTTTGCTGGCAACCAGTTCATATACGGTAAACGACCTGGTATAGATGGAGACGGTGTCGTGAAGTATTCTTTGCGCTCTGTCTCCGAGCCTAATGCGATGTCCGGGCTAGCAGTTTTGGGTTTGGGCTTACTCCTAAAGAGAAAGGTTATAGCAAAACACAATTAGCACAGTGTATACCCTAGGTGCTGAGCTTAGGGTTTTGCTGTGGGCGATCGCCGGTTTTGCTGGTGTCATAGCCGCCGAGAACTTCTAATTAGGAGTGAGCAAATAAATTAGCGTTGCTGAATGGAGGTATGAATCCGGATGTAGAGACGTAGCAGTGCTACGTCTCTACAAGGATGTTGGTCCACACGTAAAATCCTGCATCATACATGGAATCAGCAACGCCAATAAATTAGCCCTTGACAAATAGATGAGCGATAGCTATGCTATAGTTAATGTGGGAATCAAGAAAGCGCTCATAGCAAAAAAACTTTCAGGGGAAATTGAGGCGATACTCAATTGAGCTTCTATTACTCTGGTAAATCCGCTTCAAATCGCTACTCATTTTGTAACCAAGAGATACCAGATGAAGCAGGATAGGGACCTTATGAACGGTTTAAAGTCAATTAGAACGCGTCAGGCAATTAGTGATGTAGAGTCAGGACAACGCGCTCCCTCTATTGCCACGCCAATTCGTTTAGCACTTCATTGCTGGGCTGTCAAGTCGATGATCTCTTCTAGCTAGAACACGAAGAGTAAATTATCATTTTTGTTGGTTATGTGGGATGATATATATAGAGAAGATCGCAACTCCTGTTCCTGATACAGCAGATCTTAAGATTTAGGCAATTTACTGTACGTCCAGTGGTATTTGCGCTGTTCCTTAAAGCCGAGGGCAGATATCGCGTAAATTCAAAAATAAGCAGTTAGACACGTTACGTCGCCGATGCGGTGAGATGTTGAACTGTGCAACATAAAAGGCGATCTTCTCCCAAGGGGAAACGAGTCGCGCACGAGTGCGTCGAAGATCGCTGACGAAGATCGCGAACGATACGGGACGAGACGGCTTCCTTCGCCTAAAGTGCTGCTGCAAGATACTTCTGGTTTATTGACACTCCCCATGCCTAAAGGCAAGGGGATTCTTTAGGAAGTTCAGCCGTATCTCCTAAATATCCAACTGTCGGAGTTTCCCACACATGGCGGTAATTCCCGTAGGCGGGTGAGGGTACTCCACCCATTAAGGATCGATATCTTCCGAGGCATGACTTTCCCCCAGTCCGGGGGTAGGGTCTAATTAGACCTGTTTCGATTTATTGTAGCAGAAAAACATTTTCTTGTAGCAGAAAACATTTTTTGAAGGGGAATCAATTCCCCACGCGGCTCTACCCCATAAATACAATTTAGGGGCTTGCGCCCTAGGATGTTCGGTCAATAGTCATTCATTATTAGTTCTTTTTGAAAACCAACAACTAACAACTA
>CAZZYE010000508.1:0-6009 GCA_964658145.1 uncultured Stigonema sp. | reverse complement strand
TCCCCACTCCCCACTCCCCACCCCCCACATTCAGTTGACTTTAAACTTACCTGCACCGGTCAATAACTCTTTAGCCATACCTGATAATTGCTGAAACATAGCGGAAATTTCGTTAGCTTCAGCAAAAGTATTGTTAGCAATTTCTGCTACATCTTTCATTGATGTTGTTACTGAAACAGATTGCGACATTTGTGTGTGGGTAGCTTTGGTAATCATCTGTAAGAGTTTGCTAATTTCGGCAGTTGCGGCAACTATCGCATTCAAGTTTTGACGAGTTTCACTGACTAAATTTGTACCTTCTACTACTTGCTGAATTCCTGTTTGCATCGCGACTGCAACTTCCCCTGTTTCGTCTTGAATCTCCTGGACTAATTTTTCAATTTCTATGGTTGCTGCGGCTGACTGGCGAGACAAAGAACGTACTTCATCAGCCACAACTGCAAAGCCTTTGCCATATTCGCCAGCACGGGTAGCTTCAATAGCTGCATTGAGAGCCAGTACGTTTGTCTGTGTGGCGAAATTGCTAATTAAATTCACAACTTTGGAGATTTTTTGCGAGGATTCACTGAGACGTTTAATTTTTTTGCTTGTTTGAGCAACAGTTTCGCGAATCCCTTGGATTGCTTCAACTGTAAGGTTCATCGCCGCATCACCAGACTCTACAGTTTGGTTTGCCTGTTGGACTGCGACTTGTACCAACTCGGCGCTACTGGCTACCGCCTGAGTCGAATCGACCATCTGTTGTACCTTGCTTAAAGCTACCGTAATTTCTTCAGACTGTTGCTGTGCCAAAGTCGTGAGTTTGGTTAGCGAAGCATCGCTGCTGCTATTCGTTTGTACCACTTGTTGGGCAGCTTGTTGTACCTGGATGACCATTTCTCGGAGCGCTTGTAGGGTATTATTGTAAGCATCAGCAATTGTACCTAGCTCGTCTTCCGTAATCGGTGCACGTACCGTTAAGTCACCATTGAGGGCAGGTCTGACTGCTGCTAGGAGTTTAATCGATTTTTGTTGCAGTAGCTCTTTAGCAGCCTTTTCCCGTGCTGCGACTTCTGCTAGTTTTGCTGATTGCGCTTGTAGTTCTTGCAAATATTCAGCTTGTTGTCGTGCTAGCCCTAACTGGTTGCCAACGTGTGCTAACAAGTTGACTTCCCAGGGTTGCCAATTACGAGTGCCTGAGTGTTGATAAGCTGCTAGCAAGCCCCACAATTTTTCTCCAGATAGTATAGGAACAATGATATAAGCTTTGATTTCAAACTGCTCTAAAATCTCGACGTGGCATGGAGAATGACCGGCTTGATAGATGTCATTTACCGCTAAGTTTTCACCTTTGGCATATCGACCCCCGTGAGTGTCTTGCAAGTGCGTGTCTTCCCAAACGGTTTTGATATCCGATCCTACCAGTCGCACCCAATTATTACCCACAGACTCGCCTACATACTCACCACTCCAGTCAGGGTTGAAGCGAAATACTGCTACGCGATCGCATTTTAGTAATTGACGTAGTTCTAAAGTGGTAATTTTGAAGATGGCATCCCCATCAAACATTTGTCGGATGCGGTTGACTATCTTGGTTAAAGCTTTCTCGTGTTCAGCTATCTGAGCGAGTTGCTCAGATTTGAGTCTTACTTGTTCAAGATATTCTGCCTGTGATATGGCTAAGCCAAATTGCATCCCAATCTGATTCAAAAAGATCTCTTCCCAAGGTTGCCAATCACGAGTGCCTGAGTGTTGATAAACTCCTAGCAAGCCCCACAATTTTTCTCCTGATAATATAGGAACAAGGACATAAGCTTTGATTTCAAACTGCTCTAAAATGTCAACGTGGCATGGAGAATGACCCTGTTGATAGATGTCATTCACCGCAAAGCTTTCACCTTTGGCATATCGACCTCCCTGAGTGTCTTGCAAGTGGGTATCTTCCCAAACGGTTTTGATATCCGATCCTACCAGTCGCACCCAATTATTACCCACAGACTCAGCCACATACTCACCACCCCAGTCAGGGTTGAATCGATAAATTATAACGCGATCGCATTTTAGTAATTGGCGTATTTCTTGAGTGGTTGTTTGGAAAATTTTATCGATATTTGATAGCCGCAAAATCTTGTCAATGATTTTGACTACAGATTTCTTAGCCTGTGCCTGCTGTTCCAGTTCTCTTTGGATGCCAAAACTTTGCAATCTATAAGTCAGTTCTGTTGCAATTTGAGAGAGCAGGCTGATTTCCACCTCTTGCCACTGACGAGTAGAGGCACAATTTTTTACTGCCAGTAAGCCCCACACTTTACCTTCTACTACAATCGGTACACTCAAACTGGCTTTGACTTGAAATTTCTCTAACACCTGCCTTTGATATGAACTGAGTTTTCCGTTATCAATATCGTCAATAGATATATATTCTAAATAATCTTGACTTGTCTCTAAGCTAAAAATAACACTCGGAAGATTTTCACCTAAAGCAGGCGTCCAACCTGTTGTTCTTGATTCGGCGATAACAACTCCAGAATCAGGTGAATTAAAACGATAAATCAGAGCGCGATCGCAAGCAATTTTCTCCCTGACTTCTCTGACAGTGATTTTGACTAGTGTATCCAAGTCTGAAGCTTGGCGCATCTGATTTGCAATGTCTTGCAACTGCCGCCGCCAAATTCTAAATTGCTGCTCGATGCCATGTAAATCAGAGATTTCATTTGGAGAAGTCTGTAACACTATATTACCATTAACACTGCTATCTTCTAAGCTTTCAAAATCAGCTGCTAAATGCCCATTTCCCTGATGATTTTCGGACAAACTTGTCATAACACTCACCTCAAAAATTGTTATCAAGAAACACCCGTTAATTTTGTTTAAGTAAGTTGGCGCAATAAACTACAAGCCTATGCAATAATTGTTTACATAGTTTGGTTTTATTTCGTCTATCTACTTAGCGATTAGCAATTATGTATTGCCCACATAGGAGATTGGATAATCGCCGTGGCATCCAAAGCAATAATCATTTGCTCAAAAGCATTAATGAAATATCCCTGCAAGAAAGATGATATTTCTGAAGAAAATAATTGAGGTTCTGGACATTTGATCTGCTGCGTATCCAGCAACTCGATATCCATTGGCTGCCGCACCAATAGTCCCAAATATTTACCATGACTTTGCAGTACAATCACCATCATTTTTGAGAAGACATTTACCTCTTGCGAAAGTGGTGTATGAGCTAGCAACTTTTCTAATTCAATTAACCAAAGCATTTCGCCCCGCCAGTTATATATACCTAAGACGCAACTAGGCATCTGAGGGACACTGCATATTTCTGACAATGATACTTGGAACACTTCTGTGATGCATTGTAATTCAATTACAGCTGTATCTTTTGCACCTAAATTAAAACTTAAAAACTTTGTATCTGTCTCCAAGATTATTTTCCCTTTGTCATTATTCATTAGTCCTTTCTGACAACTGACCACTTGATGATTAGTTTATTAATTGCTGCAAAGTGACTAATAATTCTTCTTGATTTATCGGCTTAGCCAGATAAGCATTAGCACCCAACATAGTACCCCATATTTTATCAACCTCACTGCTTTTTGTAGAGCATAAAACTACAGGTATTTTGCTGGTTATATGATTAGTTTTCAGTTCTCGACAGATTTCAAAGCCACTTTTACCTGGTAAAACAACGTCAAGAAATATTAAATCTGGGTGATTTTTATTGAGTTTTTCTTCAGCCTCTTCGCTACTTTTAGCACTAATTACAAAGTAGCCGGCTTGTTGCAAGTAACAACTGAGTATCTCCCTATCGGTCAAGCCGTCCTCAACAACTAAAACAGTAGTCATGGTAATTACCTGTTAAATCTCTTTCACAATGGAAACAAAAACTTTATTATCTAGCCAAATTAGACAAATGCCATTTTTTGTCTTGATCCAATTTTGATAGCATATTTCTAAATTTGGCTCGGTGAAACTACGTATGATTGTAGATTAGATACGTCTTTGACTGGCGATGAAGGTTGCAAATACTTATGCACTATAGCCATTACCTTATCAGCCGCTACGGGTTTAGTGACAAAATCTGTAGAACCAACCACCTTGGCGCGAACTCTATCAACAAGACCATCACTGCCCGTTAAGATAATCACAGGTGTGTTGGCGAAGGCAGAAATTCGCCGCAACTGAGCGCAGATCTCGTAACCGTTGGCGACGGGCATGATCAAATCCAAGAAAATCAAGTCTGGTTTATGTTGAATTAGGATTGGTAAAGCTTGCACTGGATCTTGAATCTTAATCAACCTGTGTCCATTGGGAATCAGAATTCCCTCTAACATCTGACCGACTTGGGGGCTATCATCCACGCAAGCGATGAGTGAACCAGTCTCCACAATTGGTTTGGTAGCGACAGGGTGATGTTTGACTTCAGTAACTCGTAAGGGCAAGTCAGGTACTTCTACAAGTGCAATAATTTCTTGAAGAATATAAGGCTGCAAAGAACGGACAACTGGTAACAGACTCTGCTTCATTTTCACGGCTAAATCCCGTAAGGTGTATTTGCCGTTCATCAAAGCCAAGAAATTTTTGTAGGCAGATGGACTAACCTGTTGTTGCAGTTGTTCTGATCTTTGCAGCTTTGGTGCTAAGTCAGGAGAAACATTTGCCAAACCCGCTTCTGACCAAGCCTTCCACGAATCATCCATCAGCTTCAAATAAATGTCTGCATATGTGACGCTCATTGGTGCTTCTAAAATGACTTGTTGATTACGATCGCAATTGACAGCAGTAAAATTTGTCTGCTGGGTGATGTCAAACAACAGTTCTGCAATCGTGTTTTCCACAATTGCTTTAATTTGTTCTGGCTTGATCTTCTGTCTTTTGTGAAGAATTTCCAAGAGGCGGTAATCCCAGTACTCCACTGAGACGTCTTCGTCGCGTAACTGTATTTTATCAACATCAATCTCCGGACAATATTGAGCCATCTGTCTATAGCAACGTCTTCGAGGATGAGTCCCTCCTGTTGCCCAAACTATCCGTCCTAGTCGATAATATAAAGTCCATTTATGTCCTTTGGCACTCGTAATATCTAACTTGCCACTGTATTGCAGTTGAGTACAAGTTTTAAGTTGATCAAGCAGGTTATTCAATACAATTAGTTCTGGATGGCTCATATCTAAAATGTTGAAGTAAAATAGGGCGCTATGCGGTTTGTATAGCCTCAGGGCTGATCCCCTTGTGCGCATTTGCTGGCGATTGAAACCGGTAAATACTTACGCACCATACCCATAACCTTTACGCAGGCTATCAGTGGACTAGTAGGTATTGATTTGGTAGTAGTCTTTTGTTTGATTTCCGACCGTATATTTGAACTCGTAATATCCAACTTGCCACTATATTGCAGCCGAGTACAAGTTTTAAATTCATCCAATAGGTTATTCGATCCCATCAGTTCCGGATTTGTCATACTTTGTTCCTTAGTTAGGAAGTATCTGCTTGAGAATGCAAAAAAATCTAGCAAACTAATCCGGATAGCTGCCATCTACGCTGTATATTGTGGTAGATAGCGCTCCACACCTTCAAACTCAGAAAATCAGGGGAGGTAGGAACAAATGGAAATTCGTTCCTGTAACTTAGTAATCTGGCGGCATTCCTACCGCCAGACAGTATGTGCCTGTCCATATATCACCAATAAAGTAGAATTGCTATAGTCCAAAAAGAAGATGTACTTAGCAGGTATATATAATATTATGGTTTTATAGTCTGACTTGAATCCGTATAAGTCCTGATTTTCTTTGAGCGGCAAATTTGCTGTAGCTAAATATTTCCGGTTGATATTTTAAAATTCGTTAAAAACCAGAGTAGGTTTAATTTGTAGTGGACATGCTTACAGCACCATTATCACCGTAGGGGCGCGGTCTCCGCGCCCTGACAATGTGGTCTAAACAACTAAAAACTGCTGTAAAGCAAGCGTTATATCATGTCCGTATAAACAGTTACGATATACCGCCAAGCCCCCGTCCCCTCTCC
>CAZZYE010000507.1:4557-6015 GCA_964658145.1 uncultured Stigonema sp. | reverse complement strand
TCAGTGGATTTGAAGATAGACCAAAACGTACCACCAATCTTTACGGCGGGGGTCTCTGACTCCCTTTCTACTGAGGGAAATCTGCGCCCAAGAATGGGGAACACGAGGTTCCTCACTGTTCGCTGTTCCCTCTTCCCTGTTCCCTTCTTGATGAAAGTATCTAAATCACATCTTCCAATACGCGGCGGGTATTTAGCCAAGCCCACACACCTACAGCAGTCACAACAACACTCATTCCGATCAGAACAATTCGCAAGCCCAAAGCATCAGTGAGTGGACCGGTAATTGCCAGTGGTACCGAAAGAGCAATGTTGACAGCATGATTTTGAAAGCCAAATACTTTACCCAGCATTGTTGGTGGAGTTTGTTGCTGAACTAAAGTTTGCATTGGCACACCAATTAAGGAAGCACCTACACCTAAAAAAGCACACAGTCCTAGCGCCAGCCCCAATTTGTGCGTAAAAGTAAATAATCCTAAAGCCAGCGCCATCATCAAAAATCCCACTAAGGGTAAGGGCTTGCGATGTAATTTCTCGCCCCAGTGACCCAAAATTGCTGCGCCAAATACCATACCTACCCCAGCTGCTGCTAGGAAAAAGCCAAATTGTTTCTCTTTCAAGCCAAACTCTGCAGCTAACCTAATTGCCAGCACTGTTAAAGCTGCAAACACACAATACAAAGTCACAATTTGCAGCATGGCATTCAACAATAGACGGTTTTTCTTGAGATAGCGCAACCCCTCTTTGAAGTCAGCCCAAGGATTCATTAACGTCTGCGATCCCGTCTGTTTGTGTTCTTTAAAGTTAATCAGTTGGATAAGAGCACCAGATACAAGGTATAATGCACCGACCACAAGCTCTTCACCATAGTCTTGTTTGATCCAAGCTTGAGCCAAACTCAATATCGGCTCTCCGATTGCAAAGCCAACGATTAAAGCTCCCATCATCGTGCTGCTAAACAGTGCATTAGCTGCTAGCAAATTATTTCGCCGCACCAAAACCGGGATCGCAGCTTGCTCAGCTGGTGCAAAAAACTGTGTCACGGTGGAAACGGCAAAAGTAAGTACCAACAGAATGAAAAACTGCCGTGGGAAAAAGGGAATCAACAGTGTGAATAAACCGCGCAGGACATCAGAACTTACCAAAATTAACTTTTTTGGAAAGCGGTCAACAAAGATGCCTCCAGCCGACCCAAACAAAATCGCTGGTATTGTAAACGCTACCATCAAAGTTGAGTACATGGAGTTTGCCGCTAACCCATTTGGGGGTGGGTAGTTCTCCATCAGAGCAATTATTAAAACGAAGAAGACCTTATCTGCTAACTGGGAAACTAGTTGCCCAATCCACAGGAGCATAAAAGCACGGTTTTTTAGCAGGGCGCCAAACCCGTTACTGGTAGTAGGTTCAGTAGGGAACATTACAAATAGGGAATGGGGAATGGGGAGTAGGGAATGGGGAA
>CAZZYE010000507.1:2048-4547 GCA_964658145.1 uncultured Stigonema sp. | reverse complement strand
AATTAGCAATTAGCAATTCTAGACTAATTTTCTTCATAGCACTTTACAAGCATATGTACAAATTCTGCTGCAGTCATACGTTGGTTGCTGTGTGATTGCTCACCAGATAAGTCTTTCCACCAGCCTTGGACATTTTGGGGCGATCGCCACATTTCTAAATGGTCAACAGGTGGATCTGCATAAAAGTTATTCTGCCCTCTACCAAGCAATGAAGAACTCCAGTGCGTGAAATAATCATGGCTCATGCGATGGATCGGAAAGTTTCCCCACAGCGGCACACCCCATCCATCTATAGCAATCAAAGCTTTAACATGTCCTCCAAACAATTGCCACTGGTAAGCAGCAACTATTGCCCCTACGACACCAGCACTAAAGCTGATAAATAAAACTGGTTGGCGATAGCAGTTTCCTAGGCGTTGGTGTAAAAACTCCAAAATGTGAAATCCTGATAAAGCTAACAAACCTTCTGTAGGTACAAGCAGTATATTTACTGAAATTAGACGATTTGAGCTATCAGATTGCTCTTGCAAACTTGATACAAAACTTTGAGTTAATCCTGGTTCATGAATTCCAGGGCAAATTATTATACTCATGTCTCTTTGAGTTAGCTGTTGTCATAATGTTTCACATATAACATTTATCTACTTAGTTATACGAATAATTGCCATAATAAAAAGTATTAATCAGCACTTATTAATCATCTAAACCGCACGTCAAGTATATTATGATACTGTCTCACCATCTAATGTAGGGTGGGCACTGCCCTCCAATTGCCTCTTATGTGCGGCATAGCCCTACCTACAATTAAGCGCTTTCAGTAATTAGCCAGCACAACATCTATTATTACAGCACCACGATCGGGTACACCAGAATATGACCGTAGGGGCGCGGAAACCGCGCCCTAGATGATGTGGTCAATTTAAAACTGCTGTAACCGCTCACAAATTCCACAATAACTATAATTCAACTGATATGGTCCGCAGGGTTAACTCCCTCATTTACCTCTTTTGATGTATCCCCTCCCCCCGGAGGGGATTATAATTGACTAGAGCTTTACTAGTAAGAAAAGCAACAAGGCTATAGCTGATATTCTCCACTTTCGTTGTATAGAGGAATTCATTGTGGTTGCTACACCGGAAAAACTACAACACACCCAAGAAAAATTATCCAGTCAAGACCGAGTAGCCGTATTGCTCATGGGCTATGGCGAAGTTGAAAGTTACGAAGATTTTGCTAACTATAACGAACAGGCGTTAAATCTACTGACAGCAAAATTCGCACCAGTGCCAACCTGGATATATCCCCCTATAGCACAGATATTGGCGTTATTCGATCGCCATGAGTGGGGACACCAGCACCACGACTTTATCTCCCCACACAACGCCATCTTTGAAAAGCAACGCGCTGGTATTGAAAAGTACCTACAGGAAAAGTGGGGTGATAAAGTTCAAGTATTCAAAGCCTTCAACTTTTGCGCCCCGTTCCTCCCCGAACAAGTCTTAGCTGAAATCAAAAACCAAGGCTTTGATAAACTACTCATTTACCCACTGCTAGTAGTTGATTCCATTTTCACTAGCGGCATTGCGATCGAGCAAGTCAACAAAGCTTTATCCCAGTTGGCTGATGGTAATGAACACTGGGTGAAAGGACTGCGCTACATTCCTTCTTTCTACAATGAACCGGAATACATCAATTTGATGGCGCATCTCGTCGAAGAGAAAATCACAAACGACCTAGTCGGTGCTTACCTCCCTTCTGAAATTGGCATTATCCTGATGAATCACGGCTGTCCTCACAAAGCCAAAGGGTTTACTTCTGGGATCACCGAAAGTCATGCACTCTACGACTTGGTACGCGATAAGTTGATCAACCGCTACCCCCTGATTTCGATTGGGTGGCTAAACCACGACACACCCTTAATTGAGTGGACTCAGCCAAACGTTGAACAAGCAGCGAAAAACCTCATTCAGTTGGGTGCTAAAGCCGTTATATTTATGTCAATTGGCTTTGCTACAGAAAACCATGAAACTCTGTTGGATGTACATCACATCATTCATGCTCTGCAGAAGAAGCATCCTAATTTAAACTACGTGCAAATGCCTTGCGTCAACGACGATCCCACATTCTTGGCGATGGCAGCAGAATGGGCAAATTCTCATATTGCCGAGTTGTTGTCTGAGGAAGCTGTTACAGTTAACCCTCAGTTAGCTGTTGCTCATCATCACCATCACTAAACTGATGTATTCTCACGCCAAGACGAGGGCAGCGCTGCCCTCGTCTTGGCGCAAAGAGTTATTTTCTAGTAACCGATTTACTAAACAATACTTGACATTATTGAACTTATTTGTTTTTAAACGTATCTTGTAATGAGCGGATAAACGAGCGTATGACATCAGACTTCCTCGCTGTCCACCAACTCACAGTATTGATCCAATATCTGTCTCTCTTGTTCAGAAATCCTGACATTTAAATTGTATCTTCCCCTAAATATACTCAAAA
>CAZZYE010000507.1:0-2038 GCA_964658145.1 uncultured Stigonema sp. | reverse complement strand
CGTTACAATGAGGATAGCTCAAATAAGAGGAGGTATGTAATGTTTGCAATTAAGCGAAAACTGAAGTTAAACAAAACAGAAGAAAGCTTAATGGCGCAACATGCAGGCTTCTCTCGATTTGTTTATAACTACGGATTAGACCTTTTTTGGCAATCAATAGATATTAAAGCCTCGGATTATAAGAGAATTAAGGAAATTAAAAAATGCTTTACGAACATAACTAAAAATCGACCTGAATACGAATGGACTTTAAATTTAAGCTCAACTGTTTATCAGTCAGCTTTTCAGCATTTACAGTCAGCGTTCAGTCGATGGCGTAAAGGCATCACTAAAGCTCCAACATTTAAAAGTAAAAAAGATGGTCAAAGTTTCACAGTATACAATTGTAATGGGTTAAGTCTAGTATCTGTTGGTAAGAAAATCAAATTACCAACACTTGGAACTTTCCGTTTACAGGAAAAACTTAAGGAGAGTTATGTAAGTCAAACTTTCACTATCTCTAAAGAAGCTGATGGGTGGTACGTAAGTTTTTGTGTCGATGCAGAGCGTATACCACCAATAATGCATGAAATTATTGAACCTGTAGGTATTGACCTTGGCATAAAGACCTTTGCTACAATCTCAGACGGCACAACATTAGAAGCCCCCAAGCCTTACAAAGAAGCGAAAACCAAGCTTGGCAGATTCGAATATCACAACCGCAACAAGCAGTTTGGTGATAGGACTCAGGGTATTCCAGCTTCTAATAATGCTAAAAAATACTTGAAAAAATTAGCAAAACGCCATCAGAAAATAGCAAATAAGCGTAAGGACTTTTTACATAAATCAACAACAAATATATGTAAAAAGTATGCAAGTGTACGCATAGAAGACCTTAATGTAAAGGGGATGATTGCTAATTCCAAGCTATCCTCAGCCGTGAGTGATTTGGGATTCTATGAGTTTCGCCGTCAGCTAGAATATAAGGCTCCAAATTTTGGAACGAAGTTGGATATTGTAGATAGATGGTATCCTTCTTCAAAACAATGTCGGATGTGCAAACAAAAGAATGATGGATTAAAACTCTCAGACAGAATATTTGTTTGCTCAAATCCTGCATGTGGACATACAGAAGATAGGGATTTACATGCATCTAAGAATCTAGCTGAAGTACAAGAAGAACATATAAGTAGTAGGATGGGAACCATCCGAAATTAGATGCCTGTGGACAGTAACGTGGTCAACCCGGCTGGTTGAAGCAGGAATTGTTGAACGATGTCTTATGATGTTCAGTAAACAAGGTTCAGACTTAAGCGCGTCTTTGCGTCTTGGCGTGAGACGCCTAAGATGTGACTCCTTAGAAGGAGTGATCGCTACGTGTAGAGACGCGAAATTTCGCGTCTCTACAAAGGTTATCGGTAGGTAATTTATCTTATCCCAATCATATTGAATAGCACATATCATGCGTGGTGTTCATTGGCTCTGAAAAATTTCTGTAATTTAGCCAATTCTTTTATTAGGCTTGTTCTACTTTTCCTAGTATCTCAATCAAAAAGTTGGAAAAGTAGAATTGGTGGATATTCATAGAATCTTCATTCAAATTAGATAAAATCTACATATTTTTTTATAAAAATTAGTACTATTGCTACTTGAATTCTGATATTTTTGTCATGTGGTCTTGATTACCAAGTCATTTCAAGTCGTGCTTCCAGCTTCTATATTCAGGATTTTAACCTCAAGTAGCCGGATATTTTGAAGCAGCAACACCTAGAGCTTACTGCTTCCCTATATAGGTTAAAAAATATTAACTATGTGAAAGGAGTCAAAAATGTTGACTCAGATATTCTGGTGATTTGAAGTCATAAATTCTGAGATTTGTACTTGACTTGTGAAAGTACGAAATCTTAACTTGCTTACCCGAACGTTAACTAATTCTTCAGAGCAAGTTTTAACTTTAATAAAAACCAAAACAAATTCGAGAGGAGTTAAACACATGACAGATAATTGTATCCCCTCAATAGTTCGGGGTAAACAATTATGTATCCGTTCAGGGGGGGCG
>CAZZYE010000506.1:0-6023 GCA_964658145.1 uncultured Stigonema sp. | reverse complement strand
CCCTCATCGGGACGCATCTGGCTTGGACTGAGTGCTTTAACTCAAAGCCTGCGTTCCTATCCAACGCTCACTACAATTTGGGATATGGTTGCCCGTACAGCCTTTACCCAACTGAACTATTCGCCATTTCTGCTACTCTTAACCTTGGTCGGCATGACATTGATTTATATAGTTCCACCATTCGGGGCAATCTTGGGTGGTTTAACAGGAAATTGGTTACTTGCGGCTACAGGTTTATTGACATGGGTATTGATGACATTGGCTTACTTACCGATCGTGCGCTTTTATAAATGTTCTGCATGGTTAGCCTGCTGCTTACCGGCGATCGCATTTCTCTATACGCTGATGACTCTAGACTCAGCTTTGCGTCATTGGCAAGGACGAGGCGGGGCGTGGAAAGGACGGGTTTATTCTGGCGGATAAGCGTCTAATTTTGGAGATATCTAAAACATCTCTGTCGGAAGTTTCGACAAAAGTCTAATTAACGTCAGCAGCCTTTTGCTTTTAATCTAGATGCAAATAGGTAATCTGTTTGCTCATGCTTATCTCCCTTCTCCAAACCCTTGCAGAAATTCTGGCTGGAGGAACCTCCCTCACCAGTATGGAGCAAATCGACTTTAGTCTTCCCAGCAGTAGAAGGGACGGGGATGTTGGTCCTCTTTTAAATTTGTACCTCTATGACATACGTCAGTCTAAGCAGTTACAACAAGCGGGTAGACAGAGGGACCGCAATTTTTTAGAAGGAGGGTTGCAGCAATCTGCTCGTGTAAATTTGCCACTCAGTTGGATTGATGTATCGCTGATGCTAACGGCTTGGGATCGCACAGCTTTAAGTGAGTACCACCTTTTGAACGAAGCGTTGTCCTTGCTGATGCGCCATCGCTCACTGCGGGAGGAGTTTTTGGCTCCTGAACTGCGCGGTTATGGCAATTTGCCAATGACGGTGGCGGTAAACCCGCCTGTTGATCTGGGATCTCTATGGAGCGCTCTCAATGTCCCTTTGCGTCCTGCCGTATTTCTCACAGTAACGGCACCCTTGGATTCCGAAATTACCTCAGTGCCTTTAGTTTGGGAGCGAATTATGAGCCTTTACAACAATCGGCAAAAGAATGGCGCTAGTGAGGTGACGACGACCCACCGGGTAGCAGTTGCAGGCATCGTCAAAAGCGCAGTGACAAGCCAGCCGATCGCCGAAACAAAAGTTACTGTGACGGGAACTGAAAAGTCAGTGACAAGTAACCAAGAGGGGCTGTTCTTTTTTGATAATCTCCGCTTGGGCAACTATGTTTTAACACTAAATTGTCCTGGTTATGTACCCCAGAACTGCAACGTATTGGTGGATGGCACAACTTACACTTTCAAAGAAGTGTTACTTTCCCCTGAGAACTAGTACAGACGTTCTGCCGGAACCTCTCTTCCTGAATTCTATGATTTGGAGAAACTTATATGCCTAGACTTGATTACTTTGCACCGGGTGTCTATATTGAAGAAATTAACCGGGGTAACCGACCAATTGAGGGTGTGAGTACGGCAATTGCCGGGTTTGTTGGTTTTACAGAAGATGTGCGTGCAGGAGCTGAACCCTTTAAGCCCATGTTGGTGACCAATTGGACGCAATATCTAAAATACTTTGCCCGTCCAAGTTCTGATGGCTTCACAGACTTCAACGCCTATTTACCCCATGCAGTTAATGGCTTCTTTCTCAATGGTGGTGGTCGCTGCTGGATTGTCAGTATTGGCACTCAGTTACCTGCTATATCCAGACCTTCAACCCCAGAACCCACCACTTTAGCACTCAGTAGTCGGGGGAATCGTCCATCCCTAACCTTGAACCTGCGTCCCGAACAGGTAGCCGGTGGACTGCTTGATATCTTGATTAGTGACAGTTCGCCTCTTCCTTTACCTGAAGGCACTGAAGGAGAACCCCCACCAAATACAGGTGAGTATTTCACACTCCAGATTCGTCGGGGTGAGGAAATTGTCGAGCAATACGAAAACTTGACTATGAACCCTGAGGTTAATCGTCAGGTAGGAACTTATGCAGTCGCAGCATTACGAAATTCCATGTATGTCTCTGTGGCGGAAGCGACTCAAACCGGACAACCCTTAGCTCGACGTCCAGTCAATGGTCAGTACGAGCTCGCCCCTCCAATTGTTCCATCCTCACCCGATCGATTTGCACGAGATGTAGAGGGGGTACGCGATGACCGCACAGGGGTGCGTGGACTTTTTGAAATTGATGAAATCACCATGGTGGGCTGCCCCGATCTCATGCGGGTTTATGAGGCAGGACTGATGACCTTGGAGCAAGTCCACGGCATTATGGAACTGATGGTGAGTATGTGTGAAGGTGCCGCCAGTGGAGATATTCCTAATCCACCTAATCGCATGGTTGTACTTGACCCACCACCTGACCGTGTCAAACCCCAAGAGGTCGTGGAGTGGTTAAACAGCTTTAACCGTCGTTCCATGTTTGCAGCGCTGTACTATCCCTGGATCAAAGTTCCCAACTCACGCAACGGTGGTAGACCACTTCTTGTACCTCCTTGTGGTCATATGATGGGCGTTTGGGGTCGCACTGACGAAACGCGGGGAGTTTACAAAGCGCCTGCGAATGAGGTGCCAAGAGGTGTCATTGGACTGGCTTACGAAACTAATTTCCGCGAGCAGGAGCTTTTGAACCCTATTGGCATCAATTGTATTCGCAACTTCCCCAATCGAGGTATCCGCATTTGGGGGGCACGAACTTTAGTTGAGCCAGACATCACTGAGTGGCGTTATATCAGTGTACGCAGGCTGATTAGCTATATTGAGAAATCCTTGGAATTAGGTACACAATGGGTGGTTTTTGAACCCAACGATGAAGAGACGTGGTCCCGTGTTACGCGCACTGTCAGTAACTTCCTAGAGCGCATTTGGCGTGAGGGTGGTTTGTTTGGAGCTACGCCTGAGGAAGCCTTTTATGTCAAATGTGATGAGGAACTCAATCCTCCAGAAACCAGGATTTTAGGTCGTCTGTATATCGAGGTCGGTGTTTGTCCCGTAAGACCTGCTGAGTTTGTCATCTTTCGCATCGGTCAATGGAATGGTCCTGAAGGGGATGCTATGGCAACTGTGTAAGCTACTACGCTACTGGTTAGAAACCCGGTTTCGACTTAGGGCGAGGATTGCTAAGCAAAAGATTTTTGCTCTGAACCGGGTTTGTTTCTCAAATTGTTTGTCCTTTTTCCAACTTATCCACACGTTTGAACTGTAAGGAGACTAGATATGCCAGGAGCACCAAACGTCTTAGGCAATTGTAGGTTTAAGGTAGATATAGGAAGTGGAGACAGATACATCAAGGAGGTTGATAGTGTAGCTATTGAAACGCCAGCAACTCCGTACAATATCGGCATGGGCAGCCAAGGCAAACCTGGTGTGGCAAACTTTGTCCAGAAGCCTACTGTTCAACAACAGGCTACCCGCATCAAGCTGACGATTGTTGCAGAGAGTAAAAAAACAGACATGTTTGACTGGTATGACAAGTGCAACAACCAAGGTCAGTGGAAACAAAATATTAAAGACGCAAGCATACGCTATTACGATGAGGCGAATCAAGCGGCACTAGCAATAAACCTTACCCAGGCATACCCTGTAAGTTATTCATTGGCGACGGCGAGTTCTGATGGACAAGAGTATTTAACTGAAGTTATAGAGCTGACCTGTACTAGCATGAAACTGAAGTCATCATAACTCCTGTAAGGGTGTAAGGTAAGGTACCTACACCCCCACACACTTACACCAAATGTTAACAAACAGGTGATAAACAGTGACTGAATTTGAATTTCTTACAGCCAATAGTTTCTACATAGTACTGAAGCTATCTGGCTCGAATGACAAGATCGATGGCATCTTTCTGGAGTGTCAGGGATTTCAACGCACTCAGGAAGTGATTGAAATTTGTGAAGTTACTCCTCAAAAGTGGGGCAATCCACAAAACAAGGGTCGTGTAGTCAGAACCAAGCTTCCTGGCAACGATCAAAGCGGTAATATTACCCTGCGTAGAGGAATGACTCTCTCTATGACACTTTGGGACTGGTTCCAAAAGGTTCAACAGGGCGAGTGGAAAACGCAACGTCAGATGATTTCCTTGAATATCTGCAATAATGCCAGAGAAGTTCATGCTAAGTATGAATTGGAGGGGGCTTGGCCCACCAGTTACAAAGTTGCTGATGTCAATGCCAGTAGTACTGACTTCGCGATTGAGGAGTTAGAAATTGCCTTCGAGGAATTTAAGCGTGTAAAGTCACCATAGAATCCCTAGACTGAGAGCAGGAAGTAACCAAAAAGCCTTATGTTTCAAACAGAGTTTGAATTTACACTGCCAAAGGGGTATCTAGACCCTGATGGCATCCTCCATCGTAAGGGTGTCATGCGGCTAGCAACAGCTATAGATGAAATTGCGCCTATGCGCGATCCTCGTGTTAAGTCAAATCCAGCCTATGCGACGATTATTATCCTGTCTCGCGTGATTACTCGTCTGGGTGCTGTGTCTGAAATAAGTCCGATGATGGTAGAAAACTTTTTTGCTCAGGATGTAAGTTACCTTCAAGACTTTTACCGTAGCATCAATGGTTTGGAGAGCGAAACCACCGTGCCAGAAGATACTGTCAACGCTTCTGATTCGCTCGTTCATACTTAACCCTGTCCTTTGAACTGCATTCACTTATGCGCCGTAAAGATACTCTCAGTACTGAATTTGCCTTCACCCTTCCCAAAGGTCTCGTAGATGCCCAAAACCGAGTGCATCGTCAGGGAATTATGCGTTTGGCGACTGCAAAAGATGAAATTTTGGTGCAAAAAAATCGCAGTGTTCAGGAAAATCCTGCTTACGGGTTCTTAGTGATGCTTTCACAGGTTATCACTCGCTTGGGCAGTCTAAATTCTCTCAGCCCAGATTTACTGGAAGGGCTTGTCATCTATGATATTGGCTATCTCAGGGAATTTTATAATCGTGTTAACCAACAAGGAAATGCACATATCCCTACCCAATGTCCCCATTGCAATACCCAGTTCGCAGTGGAGCTAGACCTAGCGGGGGAGTCCTAAGCTACCCCTTGGACAAGTTATATGAGGAGGTAGCTTTTATTGCTTTCCACTTTCACTGGTGGCAAGATGACATTTTGAATTTAGAACACACTACTCGTCAGCGTTGGGTTGCAGAAATTAATAAAATTAATCAGCAATTAGGAAATTAGTTTCTTTTCCTTCAACCTCTCGTCAACATATATTTTTCATTAGGATAAAATTATGCATTTATCATCCAGGCGAGTTTAACTCAATGTCCAAATAAACCCGCCCCTACAAAATCAACCTATTAAGAATGAGGTTTTCTGATGAAAGTAAAAGTTATTAATGCACAAACCCTAGATAAAGTTAACGAAATTAAACTTGACCGAATAACCAGTGTAAATAACGAGTACATAGTTGGTCGCTCTCTTAAATCTAGTTTAATCCTAGACAGTTCTGATGTGAGCCGCATGCATGGCAAGTTCTTCCTTCAGAATGGAAGCTACTACTACTCTGATCTCGGCAGTATAAACGGCACTCTAGTTAACGATAAACTTGCTGAGCAAAATCAGATTTACCTGCTCAAGCCTGGGGACGTGATTCGCATCGGAGAATTCCTCCTCGTGATGGAAGAAATAATTGAAGAACCTGAGGTATTGCCGTTAACAGTATTCAATCCCGATTGGCGAGCAGCTATAAAGGTTGATACTCCTGAGGTAGTCAATCAAGCCCCGGAACCAGTGAGTGAAGTTCCTCAACTAGTAACTAGTGAATCTCAACAGTTGATTCCACCACCTGAAGAAATAAGTCAAGGTCGTGACTTAAATATTATTCAAGCGTCAGAAGCAGCCTCGCAAACGAGCGCTCAAACTCCAGAAGCCGTCAGCGAAACCTCTGGGAAATTGGCAGCCCCTGAAGTCAAAAGTCAGGTTCCCTCTAACGTCAGCGAATCTGATCTAACGATTATTCAAGGG
>CAZZYE010000505.1:0-6029 GCA_964658145.1 uncultured Stigonema sp. | reverse complement strand
GTCTGAATCGGTAATTAGGGTTGCCTGATTACCGATTCAGACCGTGGAAAAAACCTGCGATCTGCCGAGCAACCCCTGACACCATTAAAGGGTGTAGCGCAAGGCATCTTTCCGGGGGAAGCTTCCCCCGGAAAATGCCGCACTACTACGCACGGAGGCTCAGGTCAAAACGCGCCCTTTTTAAGGCGAATATTGACAACTAGGGTCATTAAGGCGGCGCGTTTTGCTCATGAGTGCTCGTTGCAAGTGAATAAATGCGTCCCCCTGTCTGCCCTTTGGAGAGTCGCTCAGGGGCTTGAAGGAATCAGCATTCAAAGCAAAAGTTGTCTACTGCACAAAAGGATATGGAGTTGCCAATTGGAGTTTTGACCAATTTACACGAACGATCAACTCGGCGGATAGCATCACCCTCAAGGTTTGACAACAGTTGAAATAGTCAACGGTATTCAAATTGTTGATCTAATCTGTAACTTAAAACCTTCAGTATAGCTACCTCTAGTCTTCTGTCTTGCTCAAAAGGCAAGACAGGAATTAATGAAAACTCAAGGGATAAGACTTGTGAAACGACTTATGAAACCAAAATTTTCCGCCACCTTTGAAGAAGCCCTAATCGTAGTCGATCACCTAATATTTGCTAACAAAAATAGACACTTGTCTGAAGCGGAAATAATTGTCCTCAAAGGTTCTTGGAATGAGAATGACTACGAGCAGATAGCTAGTGGTACACGTTTCACCCTGAATTACTTACAGCGTACCGTTGCGCCAAAGCTGTGGGATATGCTTTCAGAGACAGCTGGAACTGATATATCAGTAGGAAAAAAGAACCTGCGAAATTTTTTAGCAGAAATTATTAAAAAACATTATAATCACTTGGAAATAAGCGAAAAAGAAATATTTCCTGTTAGAGAAGTGTTGCCGCTCAAGGGAGATAAGCCGCCTAGTTTCTGCCGTTTTTTTGGCAGGGCAGAAGAATTGACCTATCTGAAAGATTTAATAGTCAGACAGCAATGCATTGCACTTTTGGGAGTAGCAGGAATAGGCAAGAGCGCATTAGCAGCAAAACTACTTGCAGAAATTAGTGTAGAATCTGTATTTAATTTTAATTGCTTAATTTGGAAGTCTGTTGCTCATGGTCCGCTGCTGAAAGATTTAGTATCAGATTTGATAGAAATAATTCAACCCCAACCCAAAGAATCTTTACCTGAATATACACAGGCAAAAATTTCGGCACTGATCAAACAGATGCAATTACGCCGCTGTCTGCTAGTATTAGATTCAGCCGATGCTTTATTTCAAAACCATGAATATGGTTCAGAACAAAGGCTAGAGTACGAAATATTCTTTCGTCGGATTGTGGAAGAAAGGCATCAAAGCTGCTTGCTGTTGCTAAGTCGCTCCCTGCCTCGTGAGATTGAGTTTTTAATCGAAGCGAAACGCATATCTTGTCTCAAAATTGAAGGGCTAGATACAAACGCGGCAAAGCAGCTTCTCTCTGACTACGGGGTAACTGACGAAGAAAAATCCCATTATTTAATCCAAACTTATCGCGGCAATCCATCGCAGTTAGAAGCAGTACTCAACCGAATTGAACGCTTCTTTGGAAACGTAGACCAATTTTTTGAGCATCCAACGACATTGATTAGCAGTCAATTGGAAGATGTACTCAATAAAATGTTTGGGCAAAAGCTGAATGAACTTCAGCGGCAAATTATGATTTATCTAGCAGAAGAGATTAATTCAAATGAAAAATTTGGATTTAATCAGATACTAAGCTACGTCAGTATTAATCAAGCCTCATCCATACCTGCTTCCGCCTTGCTCGCAGCATTGGAAGCTCTTGAAAGAGAATCTTTGATTGAAGTTGTGAAGAATTCAGCGACTAAAGAAGTGAGTTTTAACCTTGAGCCATCCATTAAGAAATATATTCGCACCGATCCGATGAACTTGGTGCGCTCAAAAGCCTAATCTAGTTATCTCAAAATGCAGTCGTACAACTTAATCGGAATAAAACGGAAACCTTCTACACATCTAGTAGTCCTTCATGAGGCACAAATGGTTAAGTAATAAAAGTTTCCGTTTTATTCGGTTTTCACGCGTCGTCAGGCTGGGAAAATTCCAGTCTTTAAACAGGGTGTAATGAATCGTATGCAACTCTTGGTAGTATGCAATGAAAAAAATATTTAATGATTCCACCCACGATATTTCACAAGTATATTCTGACCAGAAGCACTTCACGAGAGTGGATTATCTTGTCCTTGATGAAGTCCGGTGTGATGGCGGAACTAAGCCTAGAGTTTCCCTTGATTTAAAACACGTCTTACTATTAGAAAGCCAAATAGAGGATGAGCAACAACTAGATCCCGTCATCGTTTTCTATGATGGCGAATCATATTGGTTAGCTGATGGGTTCCATCGATGGCATGCTCATCGGAATCAAGCAAAGGAAGTCATCGCTTGCGTTATCTATCAGGGGTCTAGACGTGATGCGGTTCTTTACTCTGTAGGGGCTAACGCCGATCATAAGCCTGCCCTGCCTCGCAGTAGAGAAGATAAACGACTTGCGGTGATGACACTACTTAATGATCCGGAGTGGAAAGAATGGAGTAACTACCAGATTGCTAATGCCTGCCGAGTGAATGAGAAGACTGTGCGGAATATTCGCTCCTCTCTGACTACGGAAAACCGTAGTGAGAATTCTACTCGGACATACAAAACCAAGTACGGTACTGTTGCCAAGATGGATACTACTATTATCGGCAAGCCCGATCTAGCTTTGCTTTCTGGTCAATTTGATAAAATTGTGCAGTTCTCTACCACAGAAACGGCAATCGTGAAATCAAATGATCCCATTTTCGTCGCCCACCACCTTCAACTGGTAGAAGGTGGGTTAGCCAAGATTCTCGCTCCTAATCAGAGCAAGATAAACGGTCGTCTAGGGCGCATTGCTGCTGTACACGAAAGTACAGCATCCGTCTGGCTACGCGATATAGACACTATGACCATGTGCAAGCATACCCTAAAATATCAGCAGCTAGAAGTATTGCCCCTAGACACAGAACCGACTCTAGTGTGTGTTTGCGATCGCCTGAGCAAATTGCGCTCATATAATCTTGATCCGATGGAGGTGGAAATTTTACTGTTGCTAGATCGACCAGTAGTTTTTACACCAGTTGAGCTACAGTATCTGGCTCAGATTGAACAACGTTTATTTAGTATCAATTAATGCGATTAAACCCCCCATGATAACTAAGTCTTTCGGTTGATACAAATCAACAAGTACTCTTTATATTCGCAAAATAATGCAGCCTATGGATGTGATGGTGAAATCATGGAGCAAGTGTTTTCTGATTTCTGGGTCAAGTGGACAAAACCAGACGGTACTCACTTTAAGCGCCGAGATTGCATGGAAGATTTTAAATTACGTCATGAACTCTAAACGATTACGAGAGTCAGCAATTTGGTATTGGTCTGTTAACGATATGGATTTATCTCTTAAAAAACAAATCATGCAAAGAGTAAATTCTCCAGAGTGGGAACATAATCAGACTCTCTTGAGACTGTTGGAAACACGGAGAAATTTGGACGAAGCAATTGCAAATCTCATCTCTATTGGGAGCATCGGTTCAGCAGCAACAGTAGAGTTTGAGAAAAAACTGCTAGAGACAAGAGTGAATCTATCTAAGACCCTGGAGAGCAATTGCATCTCAGATGTTTAGTTTCACTTCAGTCACAGTCCCATCCTGAACAATTACCCTGTCTACTAGCTGGCGATAAAGAATAGTTTTGTTTTCATTGGTTTCCGCCTGAAAATAATCTGGATCGCTGTAAGTTTGCAGCAACTTGAATAAGTTGTCTTGATAAGTCCTAGTCTGGTAAAAATTAACTTCTTCCGATTTGATCTGCGATCGCACTTCTTCCACAGCTGCCAATATAGCTGGGTTACTTCCTAAAGCCTGAAGTCCTACTAGTTGCTGGCGCAGTTCTTGGAGTTTGGGGTAATCGTGAATTTCTTGCGGTTGACTGATTAATCTGGCAACTTCTTCCGCTCGCTCTATTAGTTTTTGAATGACTACCTGCTCAATATCCTGTAAGGGAGTGCTTTTCGCATTAGAGCAAAATTGCTTTCCTTCATCGCGTTTGCGGCAGCGTAGTGTTTCGCGTTTATTTCTAGCGGCATAGCGGTAACATTTACTGCCGCAAACGCCACACACAATTTGACCTGCTAGCGGATAATTCATAGCTGTAGAGCTATTGGCTTTTATTCCCCACATAGCCCGACCGCGCTTTAGGAGAAATTCAATCTGCTGCCAAATATCTTCGCTAATAAGTGCGGCATGGGTATTGTAGCGCACATCCCATTTTTCAGGGTGGTTCGGATTGTGCCAACTGTTGTAAACAGTGTGTCCTCTAAGCTGTAGATTTCGTAGCCAATCGCGGAAGCCCGGAACTGACCACTTGACTTGATAGCGCTCCCAGATAATGACAACCGTGCGGCGAAGAATGCCCGTTTCCAAGTAAACATCAACACTTTTTTGCGCTATTTGCCAAGAGGTTAACCCGCTGGGGTGTAGCGTCTCATCCATTACGAGATTACCCTTTTCAGTGCGCCTATATCCAAAAGCTGCCTTGAAAGTTTTCCCTTGCTCTCGAAAATAATTCATGCCATGTTTAATCCGGCTTGACATCATCCTCGATTCAAACTCGGCATTCAGTGACATTTGATTAAAATTATACCAGCCAAAGGGCGAGGTAGGATCGGAAATTGGCGCATCCAATACAGTCAGCTTTACTTTTTTTTCTTCTAGAAGCGCAAGGACTCGATTCAAGCTGACAAGCGATCGCCCTAACCTATCAATCCGAGTCACAATTATCTCTGTGACCCTTCCACTTTCAATTTGTTCCAGTAGTTTTTTAAACTGACGCCTTTCATCTGTTCGTCCTGACCTGATATCAGTCAAAATCTTTTCTGCGCCTGCCTTTTGCAATCGGCTGATCTGCATCTCCAACGACTCAGGTTCACCTTTTGACTTTCTAGCGTATCCGAGTTTCATTTAAGCTGATTACACTGCACACCATGCTTCATTATATTGCACAACGTTAACAGGCATTCACAAGAACGGTTTGCGGTAGTCTTGTTAGATGTGAAAAATCGCTTGCTGGGAACACAAGTGATTACCATTGGTACAGCTACCGAAACGTTAGCACCTCCCCGTGAGATTTTTCGAGAAGTGATTCGTCAAGGAGCAACGCGGCTGATAGTTGCCCATAACCATCCTTCTGGAAACGTTGAACCCAGCAATGCAGATATCGAATTAACTCGTCAGTTGTTAGCCGGAGCGCAGTTACTGGGCATTCCTCTACTAGATCATCTGATTTTAGGTGATGGGAATTATCAAAGTCTGCGGGAGATTACAACTTTGTGGGAGGAGTATCCACAGGGAGATTAATCGAGAGTAGGGATAACAGGCATCTACCACTATCTCAATTTATGATCAGAGAACGACCGATCGCAAAACTCATATCTTTACATAAAGATTAGATGAAGTTATTTTTAGTATTATTACTGATTACCTTTAAAATTAGGTTATTTAAGATGTAGCGTATTGCGTACTATATTAAACCAGGGTTTTAAAATGAATGAAAGAATACTTCGTATTATTACCTGTGTTATAGGAGTTGGCTGTATTAGAGCTTGCACTGCTGCACCACACCAACAAATCAGTACATACGAATATGATTCCCCTAGTCCTTATGAACAATTGGGAGAGGCACAGCAAGAAAGAGCGCGTCAGGAAATGTCAATTATTGAAAATCACAGAGAGCCGTAGCTAATCCAGGGTATGCATTAGAATTTAAACACACAATAAAAAGTTCACTTCCTGCAAAATACAGTAAAAATAACTATGTTCTAAAACTAAGCTAAGAATCAACGAGGAGAGTATTGTTTTATCGGAGTACCCCACGGGCGGCGTACCACCCGCTATGAATGGAACAAACATCACCACTCCCCCTCTTCCCCCCACTCCCCA
>CAZZYE010000504.1:0-6039 GCA_964658145.1 uncultured Stigonema sp. | reverse complement strand
CTCGTTCCTCGCTACCGCTGACGCCGGAGTACCGGCTAACGCTTCGCTAACGCTATCGCAGTCCCCTGCGGAGGGAAACCCTCCTGAGCGGGCTGTCTCACCGTTCGCCCCTACCAACGTACTCCCAGAAACCGGGTTTACCCAAAGTGTTGATCGTGGTATGAATGCCATTGGTTCATTTTGTTTTCCTTGCTAAAATTTCCTGCGACTTTGACAACACTTCATTGGGATCGAAAGGTTTGGTCAGGTATAAATCTGCGCCTACCTCTTCCCCTTTCTGTTTATCAAACTCCTGTCCCTTGGCAGTCAGCATAATAATATAAATGTCTTTCATATCAAGGACTTTCTTAACGTGATTGCAAACATCTAAACCGCTCATTTTCGGCATCATCACATCGAGGAAGACGAGGTTGGGGTGTTCAGACTTAATTGTTTCCAGGGCATCCTCTCCATTTGTGGCAGTTAGTAACTCCACCCCCTCGTCTTCCAGATCCTCAAGGGTTTGCTCCATTAACAGCCTGATGTGAGATTCGTCATCTACAATTAATATTTTTTTGCTCATAATCTCCTTCAGTTTCAAGAACACTTATTTTTTGGTAATTAACTTTTTAAGACTTAGTAGATGGACATAAATAAACTAAACATAGTAGGGTGGGCATCAATACGCTTCGGATAAGATAATTTACAAGAGCGATAACCTTTGTAGAGACGCGAAATTTCGCGTCTCTACACATCTGAATTTCTCACCAATAAACCTTAACCGAACCGTATTGGGGTAGGCACTGCCTACCAATGCTTTTTTGTATCGGTTACAAAGTTTTGGTGGGCAGTGCCCACCCTACGTTTAATTTTATTCACATAGTTAATGGCTGCCATTGATTTTATGGTCTGATAACAAGATAAAAAATATGTTTTCCAAATCTTTTTCAACTCGCAATGTCTTGATTAGGTTGTGTTGGTCTGAAATCATGGAATCAACAATAATTATATCGAGTTTAGTGGCGACTGCTTTTTCGATGCTATCCTGAATATTTAAGACTTCAAAAGTATCGAATCCTCTTACCTGTAATGCTTGGGCAATTGTCTTAGCCGCAGGCACATTTTCAGCGATAATCAAAACTTTTTTCTTGGTATCTTGAGAGGTGAGGGCGGCAACTTCTTTAAGCAATTCTTCAGCGTTAATTGGTTTGGTAAGATACCGATCTACACCGAGGGCATAACCCCGCTTTTGGTCTTCGACAACAGATAAAATCAGAATGGGAATGTCTATGGTTTGCAGGTCATTCTTCAGAACTGCCGCAGTATCAAACCCATTCATTATGGGCATTGTTACGTCCAAGATCACTAGGTCAGGAAGTTCAAGCTTGACTTGTTGGATTGCCTCTAGACCATCTTTTGCTTCCTTAACTATGTACCCTTCTGCACTCAGATTCTGCCTGAGGAGTTCCCGAATTGGGGCTTCATCATCTACAATCAGAATGGTTTTTTGACCTTCAGTAGAGTTGGCTAGCTTGATAAGTGGCGATGCCTTAGGCAAGCCGCCTTCGCGTCTACGCAGTTGTTGGAGGAGCATCTCTACATCTATTGTTTTGCTCCCTGACTGAGACTCAATCAGGTTGGGTAAGGTGAAGGAGAAGTTACTGCCTTTACCAAGTTCGCTTTCAACCCAAATCCGACCATCGTGGTGTTCCACGATTTCTTTACAAATGGGCAGTCCTAAGCCGGTGCCTTTGGGTTTGTCGGTGAGGGTGTCGCCTACCTGTTTGAATTTTTCAAACACCTTTGGCTCGTCTTCTTTGGCAATCCCCATGCCGCTGTCAATGATACTGACTGTAATTTCGTGACCAGTCCGCTTTGCCCTACAGATAATATAACCTTGGTCTGTAAATTTGACTGCATTGGAAATAAGATTAATTACGACTTGGATGAGGCGATCGCGATCGCCAATAACTTCTGGTAATCCCGGTTCAATTTCCTGAATGAGTTCCAGCTTTTTCTGTTCAAACAAGGCGGCGGTAGCTGCGATCGCCCGTTCTAGGAGTTCTGTCACACACAGGGGATTCCGAACCCAATCTACCTTACCGGCTTCCATTTTGGCAAGATCGAGGACATCGTTGATCAAGTTTTTCAGCCGCTCCCCCTCTTCCACGATAATGTTGATGTTATCTGACACTTGCTGGACTGAGCGCTGAATTTTCTTGTTGTCTGTGGTCACCAAGGGGAATATAGTTTCTTCCAGTTTTTTCTTGATTAACTTGGCAAATCCAATCACTGAAGTTAGAGGAGTCCGGAGTTCGTGGGAAACGGTGGAGATAAAGTCCGTCTTCATTCGGTCTACTTCTTTCTCGAAAGTAATATCTCGGATCAGGATCACCCAGCCAATCAAAAGATTTTCTCCTTCAACAGTGGGGTTGGAGTCTTTGAGAATGGCAGTGGCAATAGCTGCACCAATCCTTTGATGAGCTAGTTCTACTTCGGTGTTGACAACTTTTTCGGTGTTCCTCTTGGTCAGGGTTAAGAGGTTTGCGATCGCACTTGGAAAAACTGCTTGACAGTCTTGACCAACTAAATTGGCATCTTCCAAATCGAATAGGTGGAGCAATGCCGGATTCACTTGGACGATTTTGCCTTCTGAGTCTACCACGAGCAAGGCATCTGCTAGGCTCTTAATGATGGCGTTTACGTAGCCAAGGGCATCCTGCAATTGAGTCGAGGTGGCTGCTAACTGTTGAGCTTGGGCGCTGACAATCTGGAACTGTTCCTCGGTCTGGGCGTACAACCGCGACTGCTTGATGGCGATCGCTAACTGGTCGGCAATTGCTTGCAACAGTTCCACTTCACGGGTTTGCCAACTCCAAGGACTGCTGCGGATGCAGGCTAAATAGCTAGGAGTTTCATCGTCAGGAATCAGTACAGGTAAAGCTAGATAACTGATAATTCCCATTTGTAGATAAACGGATTGCACTGTTGCGGACAGACCCGGTTCAGTAACAACATCGTGACAACGCGCAATCTTCCCTTGCTCAAGATGAGTGGCTAAATCGCCAAACGGTTCAAGACTTAAAACTCCCAACAGAGTCTGTTGGTCTGGTTGCCGATGTTCGCAGACAACTTCCAAGCTACGGTCATTCTGACGATACCTGCCAAAAATCACCCGGTCTAGATCGAGGACACTGGCAATTTCATCAACCGTTGTTTGTAATGTGGTTCGGAGATCCAAAGACTCCCGAATGCGCTTGGTAAGGCGATTGAGAAGCGCCTCCTGCTCAGCACGGACACGGGTGCGCTCAAAGGATTTGAGCCGCTGCATAGCAATTAGAATAGCCACGACTAAAAGTACTGCCAACGCAGAGGCTAGGAGATTAAGAGAATCCAGTTTTCGCTCAAAATTGGCTTGGGGAATGACCAAGGCAATAGACCACTCTGCTCTTGTCAGGTGAGCGTAGGCTAGATAAACCTGCTCACCTTCTATTTCCACAAGGCGTACATTTGGCTCTTTGCACTTGTCAGTATCTCTACCAATATCCTGCAAATAGGAGTTTATCTTTTCCTGCGTTATGTGAATCGATCTGTAGTGGTGATCGGGGATGGGTTTGTTTTGAGAGTCGAGGGCAAATGCGTAGATGCGATCGCTGGCATTTTTGTCGATTGACTCAAGAACCTTTGAAATCCGGTCTATAGAAATCGAACCTACCAGTACGCCAATAGGTTTGGGTTTAGCTTGTAGATCGTTCGTCAGTTTCAACTCTTCTCGATTACAGGTCCGAATGGCGGCGTTTTCTGCTGAGAGCCAACTGCGATTAAAGGCGGGAAACGAAAAGATCGGGGCTGTAATATTCACTCCAAGCTTCCCCGTTGTGCGTGAAACCAGAGGATTATCGACAAAGACGAATCCTGCTACTGCCCGTTGAAAGTAATGGCGATCGCTTATATTTTGGTTTTTAACCGGAGTAACCGCGTAGAAGGAGCCATCAAGATTTGCCATCGCAAACGAAAAATCTGCCAGCCGCGTTTGCTCTTGTTGCAAGTAGGGTTTTGCGATCGCCCATTTCATTGACCGGACTTCAGAGGTATTGGCGATTGTTTCCACTTCTGCCTTCCAAGTGGCGAGCCAATCATCAACTTTTGCGACTGCTATCTGCACTTGCAGTTGTGCGTTTGACTTCAAGCTGAGGAGGATGAGGTTGCGAAGAAACTGATAACTAGTAATGCTTATTGCTCCCACTGCAAAAATGCTGCTACCGATCAGCAAATAGGGAATTAAGCGACGGGGTTGCCATTGTTGCTGATATTTGCTTTGTGTCTGACGCCAACTTCTTCGTACCCAAGTGTCAAGACTCATTGCACTATCCTCTTGGAGTCCGTTGTACGGCTAACATCGTAATATCGTCATATTGAGCGGCATTCGCAATGTGAGCGATCGCACTCTCTTTAATACGTTCTATCAAAGCCGCCGCCGACTCTGCTGGTTCTTCTAATAGAGATAGTAATTTCTTCTCGGTGAAGAACTGACCGCTTGGGCAGCGAGCATCAGTAACACCATCAGTGTAGCCTAAGAGGATGTCGCCCGGTTGGAGGTACACCTGCTGAATCTTAAAATTCATGTTGGGCATCATACCCACAGCAGAACCAGTAGGCATGAGACGCTGCTTCACACCAGCAGCACCGAGAATAGCTAAAGGTTCATGTCCGCCATTCACATAGGCTAGCAGACCAGTAACCGGATCTAGCACGCCGAAAAAGAGTGTGGCAAACATATTCAGGTTGCTATGATTTTGGGCGACGTAGTTGTTGGTGAGTTCAACAGCTTTAAGGGCGTGGATTTGGGTGATGTTGATTTCTACTGTCCGGTCAATAGAACCGTTCAAAGTGGAGGGTACTTCGTTGCTGAGGATAGCCAATCCCTGTAAGGAGGTTTGACCGGAAAAGACGCGGATGAAACTGCGGAAAAGAGCCATAAACAGCGCTGCACCTACGCCTTTGTCGCACACATCAGCAATAACTAGTCCTACACAGCCATCGGGAAGCATGAAGGCATCATAGAAATCTCCGGCAACTTGACGGGCAGGCTGGAAGAAAGCAGCAATCTTCCAGTCTGGCACCTGTAGTATTTGGTCAGGTAGAAAATCTGTCTGAATTTGCCGTCCTTTTTCTAGTTCAGTGCGAGCCATTGCCTCTTTGATCTGGTTTTGATGGCGAATGGCATTTTCAATTGCAGAAGCAGCCTGTGAAGCTAATGTGGTGAGGAGTTTAAGGTCAGATGATGTATATTCCACCAGTTCCTCACTACTAAGGTTAATCACACCAATAACCTCATCTCTGATCTTTAAAGGGGCGCAAATTAAGGAGCCGATTTGATTCTCACTCTCAACATACCTGGGGTCAGACAATACATCGTTGACAATTTCTGCCCTTCCTGTCTGAACTACACTGCCGATTATGCCTTTATTAGTTTCTATAGTTGTTTGTGAGTTGTAGCCTGTACCAAATGTTATGATTATTTCAAGCTTTTCTAGCTCTTTATTCAGCAACATTACAGATGCACTCGTTGCTTTTATGAGTTTCCGAGCCTCTTCAATTACTAATTCTGCAACTTTTTGTATTTCTAAGTTGCCAGATAGATTTTCGGAAAGCTTGTAGAGCAGGCTAATTTCTCGATATTTATCTAGGAGTTCACCTGTTAGGGATTTTTTCTCAACTTCTTGAGTTGCTAAATGACTGAGTAGAGATGCTACAAAAGAAGCCTTCTCCCCGCCGATGACCGTTCCAACCACCTCACTGCTAAGCTCTACAAGATATTTACCCGCAGGATTCTCTATTTTTTCACCAAATAGTAATTTGCCATCTGCATCTAAAATATTTATAGGACTGTCTACATTGATATAATTTTTAATAATAGAGGTGACTTCTTTTTTAGAAATAAGTTTTTTTAAGCTAATTTTAATCATCTGAATATTGAGTTGCTATAGGAATCATATTTGATTTTTGAAATATACGTAGGGTGGGCACTGCCCACCAAAACCCGGATCTGGTGGGCAG
>CAZZYE010000503.1:0-6040 GCA_964658145.1 uncultured Stigonema sp. | reverse complement strand
TACACTCCACCAAGCTAAAGCGTAGGGCTGAGTAGCTTCATTTACCTTTTGGGGAAACTGGACGCGGATTTTGTAGTTAGCGGTAGCAGGAATAGGACAGAAAATATGTTGTACGCTATCAACTTCGCTGATTGAAGAACAAACAGCAGCTGCTTCTGTTGAAGAACCATCAGCTTTCACTAGGTAGAGGTTGAGATTGTTTAAGCCGCGATCGCGAAACTCCTCCCCTACTTCATACTGACCATTTTTATTTTTATCATCTAACTCCACCAATCTGTCCCAAGCTAGGGTGATGGCAATAAAACTCCCCTGCTGTAAAGGTTTTGCCAGCAAATATTCCACAGATGTCCCAACATTCACTGTACGATAATCCCAGCCGAGGGCTGGTACAGTTTGTGATGGATTCCATTGACCAGCACTAAATTGCTGATAAGCACGAAACGCATTCAAATGACCCGCTCCCATTTGAACGTCCAAGGAAGTTTTTGGGTCTTTGTATGCTTCAGTTGCTAACCAATCTCGATTTTGTTTATCAACCAGCGTCCGGGTCATTCCCAACCGCAAGCCATCACCAGTATCTTGAATCTTATCTGCTGAATTCAACAATACCGCTTTCGTGACTTCATGTCGGCGAGAAGCAATGCTCCAGTTAGGTTGTTTTGTTCGCAGTTGTCGATCGCCAAATTCTTGCAACAGCGCAACTGTAGCCGTAACCAAAGGTGCGGCAAAACTCGTACCCGTGACATTATTCGTTTTGCCATCTGGATTGAGTACAGGAATATTCCTACCAGGAGCAACTAAACTGATGGAACGACGTGAACCAAGATCAACTTCCCTTCCAGCTAATCGTCGGATCATTCCCTGATCGGCAGTTGCTAGATTAGAAACGTCAACTTTATTAAACACCCCTCGCCGATGAGAAAACCCTCCAGGCTGGGAAGAAAAAGCCACATTTACCCCATTATAATTGTCTGTTGGGATGGGAATGCCTCCCTTACCTTGGTTGCCAGCAATCACATAGAGGACATTGTGTACACGACTAGACCAGTCAATACATAGCGTTAGTAAAGCCTTACCGTCTAAAACAGCTTCCGGTCGCGGATCGCGGTTTAAGGGTTCGCCAAAGCTGAAATTAATTGCACGAACATCCCTACCATTCTGTAGCGCTACATGCTGCGCGGATAAGCACTCTTCTGGCTGACCCATATTTTTGGATGCACCCACAGCAGATGAGTACAGTCGCGCTCCTGGGGCAATTCCTGGTAAGGCTTTATTTGTACTGACCATGATACCAGCAACATTGTAGGCGTGGGGGTCAACACCGCTATTTGATTTGGCAGGTCCAGTGCGTAAGAATACTCCTGCTAGGGATACAGAGTGATTGTTAGACACTGCTTTATCTAACCCAAACTTGCCCGGACGCCCAATTTCCACCTGACCAATGGCAATCTTACGACCGATTAAATTATATGGAGGTTGATGTAGCTTAAAAGCATCGATGCCTTTGCTTGTCAAGAAAGTTTCTAAAGCAAGTACCGGCGCACATAAGCAGGAAGCACTTAATCCCCAAATTAGCCAGGTTAGTTTTTTCACTTATCCATATTTTGTTAAAATGTTGACAGACGAAGACGCTCTACAACGCACTAGCCATGACCCAAACGCCATCAAAAAAGCCCATTGTAATTGCTCCATCTATTTTATCAGCGGATTTTAGCCGTCTGGGAGATGAAATTCGCGCCATAGACGCTGCGGGAGCTGATTGGATTCACGTCGATGTAATGGACGGTCGCTTTGTACCTAATATTACGATCGGTCCTCTGATTGTAGAGGCGATTCGTCCGGTTACCAAAAAGCCGCTGGATGTCCACTTGATGATTGTGGAACCAGAAAAGTATGTAGAAGACTTTGCCAAGGCTGGTGCAGATCATATCACAGTGCATTGTGAGCATAATGCTTCGCCTCACCTACACCGTACTCTGGGTCAAATCAAGGAACTCGGCAAAACAGCAGGTGTCGTACTCAATCCCTCAACGCCTTTGGATTTTCTTGAGTACGTACTGGAACTTTGCGATTTGGTGCTGATTATGAGCGTCAACCCCGGTTTTGGCGGTCAAAGTTTTATTCCTGAGATGGTATCCAAAGTTCGCAAACTGCGTCTGATGTGCGATGAACGCGGTCTTGACCCCTGGATTGAAGTGGATGGGGGACTGAAAGCTAATAATACTTGGCAGGTTTTGGAAGCAGGAGCAAATGCGATTGTTGCTGGTTCAGCTGTGTTTAAAGCTAAAGATTATGGTGAGGCGATCGCCGGAATTCGCAACAGCAAGCGTCCCACCCCAGAATTAGCCAAGGTTTAAGATTGTTAGTAGGGGCGAACGTATAGGTGGGGACTGCGCTCAACATTTTTGTTCAACAAAAAAGGTGGGCAATAGCCCACCCCACAAACCCAACAATCAAATTTTGCAACTCACCCGATCGCTATAATTTTTTTCACGAGCTAATTAGGGGAACTCAAAAAAATAAATTATCCGGTAGTTGTAGGGTGCGAAGCGCGATAGCGTAACGCAGCATCTTTTGCATATTCGGTGCGTTACGGTGTTCCACCTAACGCACCCTACGAACTTGGATATTTTTTTTACTAGGAAGTCACTAAGTCCGCGTTGGAGACTTTGTTAACTCGTGTATTAATATCAAACAGCTATCTAACTGCGATATATTAGCCGCAACTATTCACTCAAATTATGCCAGAAGCATGAGTTCTAGTCAATTGCATCTTTTACTTTATCTTTTACGTCTTCAACGCCTTGACGGACTTCGCTTTCTGCTTGCTTCGCTTTACCTGCGGCTTTGTCTTCTGGATCGCCAGTAATATTTCCCAATGCTTCTTGGGCTTTACCTTCAATGTTCTTAGCAGCTGCTTTTGCTTTGTCTTCTATGCTCATTTTGTTCTCCTAATTTATATCTAGTTTGTTTGAAAGCTACGAATCAACTTTGAAAGAACTTGTGATCGTCTTTACAAGTTAGCTTAATATTTTTGTTATGGTCTTCCGCCACAAGACATATTAGCTGTCTATGCTAAAAGAGGTATCAGTTATAGGACTTATGCACTCTCGACGTAAAATTAAGCTTTGAGATTGCTACCCTTCGGGGTCTACATTACGCTATGGCTGCACTCGCTTCGGACGCAATTCCGTTCTGGTGCCTAAGTCCTAAATTATTAGTCTTCAGTCAAAAGTCCAATATCTAGAATATAAAACTATGACTGTTGACCAAAAACCCAATTTTTTCAAGAACCCGGGTTTTGAAAGTTATGGGTAGTATTTTTTGGTTTAGTCGAGAAAACCCATAAGAGATTCAGAATCATCAATAATATTTGATGCCACTGGATGGATACCCATTGAGGAGAATGTTTCAGAAATTACTAGTGTACTTGAGGTAATTGGACGAATCCCAGACTCGTTAATAGTATCAAAAATGTGCATTTCATGTTCACCCGTGGGACGCATTCCAACACCTGCAAGTGTGTCATGAACGTTGAGTTTAGTTGGCAGTTCTACCTTTACTAATAGACCACTAACTTCTTGCTCCACCTGATCTATATTCAAGCTATCACCCTGGTTATTTTTAACTTTCACTGTGGTTTCCCTCTTAAGGTTGGCAAGCTTTTAGCGAGGAATGATTACTTTCCCCGAAAAGCTAATGTCCTTAATCTAACACCTTTAGATTGTTAATTTAGCTTTATAATACTTAAGAATAAAGATTTTTTATATACTTGTATGCTTGTCTAAGTATAATTATTTTAAAATGTTATACGTAAGTACACAAAAATAGTAAATTTATGTAAAATAAAGTTAAGAGGTATGACAAACTCTACCTGTGTACGAAGGTGTGGGGTGTAATCACAAAAACGTAACGTGGGCGGGTATTAAATTGGTTACCATAAGATAGGCTATTTCCGGCAAAACTGTATGACAGAATTTGGTCTTCAAGCTCCCTTTAAACCGAAAGGAGATCAGCCACAAGCGATCGCCGAACTTGTCGCTAGTATCCAAGCAAGTAATCACTACCAAACTTTACTGGGAGCGACGGGAACCGGCAAGACATTTACAGTAGCATCAGTCATTGAGAAAGTTGGCAAACCCACCCTAGTCCTAGCACACAATAAAACTCTGGCGGCACAACTTTGTAATGAGTTGCGCGAATTCTTTCCCAACAACGCAGTCGAATATTTCGTCAGCTACTACGATTACTATCAGCCAGAAGCTTATATTCCAGTCAGCGATACATATATCGAAAAAACGGCTTCGATTAACGACGAAATTGATATGTTGCGTCACTCAGCAACGCGATCGCTGTTTGAACGTCGCGATGTCATTGTTGTTGCTTCCATTAGCTGTATCTACGGTTTAGGAATTCCCTCAGAATACCTGAAAGCTGCCATTCCCTTGCAAGTGGGAATGGAAGTTAATCAACGCCAGATTTTACGAGATTTGGCATCGGTACAATATAGCCGTAACGATATAGAAATGGGTCGAGGACGTTTTCGTGTCCGGGGTGATGTATTAGAAATTGGTCCGGCATACGAAGATAGAATTATTCGCGTAGAATTCTTTGGCGATGAAATTGATGCTGTTCGTTACGTCGATCCGGTGACAGGTGAAATTATAAAGAGTGTAGAAGCAGTGAATATTTACCCTGCGCGTCACTTTGTCACACCAGAAGAACGGTTAGAGTCAGCTTGTAATGCCATTGCAGCAGAATTAAAAGAGCGCAAAGCACAATTAGAAGCAGCAGGAAAACTCATAGAGGCGCAACGAATAGATCAGCGTACACGTTATGACTTGGAAATGTTGCGCGAGGTGGGTTATTGCAACGGCGTAGAGAACTATTCCCGCCTCTTAGCAGGACGCATAGCTGGGGAACCGCCTGAGTGTTTGATAGATTATTTTCCCAAAGACTGGCTGCTGGTGATCGATGAATCTCACGTCACCGTACCGCAAATTCGCGGCATGTACAATGGCGACCAAGCAAGGAAACGAGTTTTAATTGAGCATGGGTTTCGTCTTCCCAGTGCTGCAGATAACCGTCCTTTGAAAGCAGAGGAATTCTGGGAAAAGGTGAACCAGTGTATTTTTGTTTCCGCCACTCCAGGAGATTGGGAACTAGAAATTTCTGAAGGTCATGTTGCGGAACAAATTATTAGACCGACTGGAGTGATTGATCCAGAAATCATCGTCAGACCCACCGAAGGGCAAATTGATGATTTGTTAGGTGAAATTAAAGACAGAGTAGACCTTCTGGAACGGGTGCTGATTACAACATTAACCAAGCGCATGGCGGAGGATTTAACCGAGTATCTGCAAGACAATGGAATTCGGGTGCGATATTTACATTCTGAGATTAATTCCATTCAGCGAATTGAGATTTTGCAGGATTTGCGCGACGGTGAATTTGATGTGTTGGTTGGTGTGAATTTGTTAAGGGAGGGGTTGGATTTACCAGAAGTTTCTCTTGTGGCAATTTTGGATGCTGATAAAGAGGGGTTTTTGCGTGCAGAGCGCTCTTTAATTCAAACAATTGGTAGAGCTGCGCGTCACATCCGGGGACAAGCGATTATGTATGCTGATAACCTCACCGATAGCATGATTAAAGCTATTGATGAAACTGACAGGCGTCGTGGTATTCAAACGGCATATAACAAGATGCACGGGATTACACCTCAACCAATTGTAAAGAAAAAATCCAGTAACGCGATTTTGTCTTTCTTGGAAGTGTCGCGGCGGTTGAATGCAACTGAGTTAGAAACAGTTGATAAGCATATAGATGAATTACCGTTAGAAGGGATTCCAGAGTTGATTACTTTGTTAGAAGCGCAGATGAAAGAAGCGGCGAAGAAATTGGAGTTTGAAGAAGCGGCGAAATTGCGCGATCGTATTAAGCATCTGCGAGATAAGTTGGTCGGACGTTAGGCAATACTTCAAGGGATTTAGCGTTGATCCCCCCTAGCCCCCCTTAAAAAGGGGGGAACTTTGCCCCCCTT
>CAZZYE010000502.1:0-6042 GCA_964658145.1 uncultured Stigonema sp. | reverse complement strand
TTTTATTAAAGCAGTGGGATTGACGATGCCAGTAATTGCACTGATTAACGAGTCAGGACTAGCGGATAATTTGAGTGTACACAAGGGTGAAAGATGATGCACTGCGGTCTTTGCTGCCTTTCTATCTTGTGCAGCTTTTCCGTTGTCATCAAACACCCAAAACAGCGCCACACCATGGATTACCCGTGTGCCGGGTTGTCTGCCTCTGGACCGGCACTTTATGCAACCCTCTGCCAACCCGGTTGTGTCAGGAAAAGAATGTTAGCTAACAGACGTGTATTTAGAAGAAGTAGCAACCTCTGGAAGCACTCGATTGAGCAGGCAAGGATCGCGCGTGCAGCACTCGTCGCTGCTGTCATAAAATCTAGGACATTCCGGCGCTGAACCTGTGCATCTTAAGAGCGCCCCATCGGCGGCGCACCACCCGTTATGAATGGGAGGAACACCTCTCCTACAATAGACGCGATTCATCGCGTCTCTACTTTTTGAAACCACGATCCATTCTCCACTCGTTGACGTGTCAAAGAAAAAACGTGGCTGTCCCAAAAAATACGGTGAGCGGTTTGATTTAGGTGATGCTGAAACTTGGCAAGAGCCTGATGAGACAACACAAACACAGCAGACAACTCGTAAGGGTCGCCTTTTAAACATAACCATACAAGCTTGGCATCAAATGTTGATGAGGGGAACTAAGGATCAAAAAATGTATCGTCATCCCTTCACGCTTGTGAAGATTCATGTGACTGATCATACTGGTAATTCTATCTGGAAACCCATGTGGTTAATTGTCATCGGCGACCAACGTGAACAAATCTCACCTACTGTTGCTTACCAAAGCTACAGACAACGCTACGATATTGAACACTTGCTACGATTTAGCAAGCAGCGTTTGTTGATGACGGAGTTTCAAACTCCAGATGTCAAACACGAAGAAAATTGGATACGTTTAGTAATGCTTGCTTACGTACAACTCTGGGCGGCAAAAGATTTAGCTTCCCATTTACCTAGACCCTGGGAGCGTTATTTAAAACCTCAAAGTGATACAATCATGACTCCCAGTACCGTGCAACGCGATTTTCAAAGAATTATTTCCGAGATTGGAAAATCCGGACATTCTCCCAAACCCCGTAGAAATTCACTTGGGAGGGTTACTAGTCACACTCAACCAAAACGCTCTAAGCATCCCGTTGTCAATAAGCAGTCAAAATCGACACCTGATAAACGAAAAGCAGCGTAAATTTTCTTAGGCTTTAGGGGTTTAACTCTATTTTACTCAGTTTTAAAAATCACTGGGGTAATTTGTGATGTGTAGTTTTTGGTTCGCGGATGATAATCGCGAACCAGCTTCTTTTTGTCCAAAGTCCAATAGTACGCCACGACGGAAATAAGCCTACCATTCAAAACAGCTAGAAAGTCCTAGATAAAGGCTTTTTTAATTTTTAATTTTTAATTTTTAATAATCTCCCATTGGACCACGAGTCACACCTAGCTGATTTTGCAGCTTCAACTCTCGCCAGAGTTGAGAACCTGTAATCTCGCCTTGCAACAGTTGACGGTAGCGATGTATCGTTTGAGTCACTTGTTCAGGTGTCTCATTGACAAACTCAATGCGGAAGTGCTGCACTCCAAGCTCTACCAGCCGTTGTACATACTCTGCTCCCGTTTGTGCTGTGCCATTAAATACTGTATTTCGACAGCCTGTATCTGCTTGGAGGACATGTTCTGTGCCGACGCGATCGCGCAATTTCACCTCATGCGAATCACAGGGTCGTCCACAGTTAGTGTAGTCAGTTCCTGTAGATAGAAAGGCACAGAATACACAATGCTCCATATGGAACATAGGCATATGCTGATGGATCGTCACCTCAAACCAGTGAGGCGGACAACTCCTGAGCAAGTCTTCCAGTTGGGTAATGTTCAGGTCGTAAGACGCCGTCACCCGTTCCAGTCCAAAGCGATGCTTAAAGTAGTCTGCTGTCAAAGCATTCGCGACGTTGAAAGAGAAATCCCCAATACAACGGTCTTGTGCAAAAAACTGTAGGTGGTCATAGTTCCGGATCAGATAGCCATCTGCTTCGCAAGAGCGCACTTGCTGCAAAATCCAGTTTTCCCCAGGTTTCGTAATCCGGGGTGGCGCTACCCAGATAGTAGGGAAGAGACGTTCCGGCGGAACGTCTGTACGTCCGTAGGGATTGTTTTGTCTACTTTCTTGGCGCACTAAGTGTACGGCTTCCCTGTAGAAGCGAGGATCTTCAAATTCACAGTAGAGTGTTTTGATTCCCGATTGCAGTGCGGCTTGCAGTTGCTTCAAGTTTCGCACCAGCACAATCAGGCATGGTTCTCCTGTAGGGGCGGGGTTCCCCCGCCCATACACAAGCAAGTCTGACAAACAAGCCTCTGAATCTAATTCCCAACGCTTGGACGATCGCCGCAATTGTTCTAATTGCGCTACAATCTCCCGCCGCAGACGGTTCAACTCACTTACGGGTAGCATGAGTGCACCGTTGAGGTGATTAATCAGCGACCCCAAACAGAAGGGAGTGTTGCCAAGACGACCAAACTGTTCCTGTAAACGTTCTGTAGTCAGGGGTTTAGTATGTGCCTCCACAAGGGAAATAGCGGACTCCACTTGGACAATATTACCGAGTTGGTCGCGGGCGATCGCACTCAGTGTTTCACCGACTTCTCCATAAACTTCTAAGTGAATAGGACGCTGAAATTGGGGGTTCTCAAGAGCAAAACTCTGACGCAGTTGCCGATCTAGTTCTGGGTCACTGGTTTTCCAAACTCGATCCCCCACATGCACCCGACGCAGGTTCAGATCGCGCCGACCAAAAGTCAGCACCGCAATATGACCCCTATGTTCCACCGAATAAACCCGACCGCCTTCTTCCCGTGCTTCGGGATGACCTCCGTCAAAAACAATACCATCTCCCGGCTTGACACTTGCTCGCAACCGTACCGTTATCTGCTCATTGCGAATCCGGGTAACTTCCCCCAGGTAAACTCCGCGCTTTTTGCCGAAGCGAGCATGAACCAGTTCCTGATTATTAATCCCATTAAACCAGCCCGTGTAGAGTCCGCGAGAAAATGCCATCTCTAGGTTGTAGCGTTCCTGCTCCTCCCGACCCACGCCAGTCTGCTCAACGCGGGGAACCCGCGCACGCAGCTGGCTCCCCTTAACAAGGGGGGCTAAATTCTCCCCTTTGAAAGGGGGGTTAGAGGAAAGGGCTTGGTTGTTCCCCCCTTTGAAAGGGGGGTTAGGGGGGATCGCCGCCATCACCCGATCCAAGGCTTCTCGATATACATTGGTAACATTAGCAACATACTCTGGAGTTTTCAAGCGACCTTCTATCTTCAGGCAACTCACCCCTGCCTTTACTAACTCTGGCAGAACCTCTAGCCCTGCCAAGTCTTGAGGGCTGAGTAGGTATTTGCGGTTCCCCAAATCTACTAATTCTCCATCGGCAATTAACTCGTAGGGCATCCGGCAAGCTTGGGCACATTCGCCTCGGTTAGCAGAACGTCCCCCAAGTGCCTCACTCGTCAAACATTGACCAGAATATGCTATGCACAGAGCACCGTGTACAAAGACTTCCAATGGTAGAGATGTTGCATCTTCGGTCTCTACATGCATCTGGTGTTGAATTTTCTCTATTTCCTTCAGGGAGCATTCGCGGGCGAGGACAACTAGCTGACAGCCGAGGGATTTGGCAAATTCCACCCCAGCAGCACTGGTAATGGTCATTTGGGTAGATGCATGGATGGGAAAATCTGGTGAGATGTGACGAATGAGACGACAAATCCCTACATCTTGGACAATTACGGCATCCACACCAGCAGCAATAATCGTGCGGAGATACTGCTTTGCCTCAGTTAGTTCCTGCGGAAAGATTAGTGTATTAAGAGTGACATAGCCCTTCACACCCCGATGGTGCAGAAATTCCATCAATTTGGGCAAGTCCGCTTCGGTAAAATTTTGCGCCCGCATTCGTGCGTTGAACCGATCCAAACCAAAGTAGATGGCATCTGCCCCGTTTTCCACAGCGGCTTTGGCACAATCCCAATTACCTGCTGGGGCTAGCAGTTCTGGTAGTTGAAAGGTGTATGAGGTGGTTTCAGGGGTTGGTTTGCGATCGGCTTTCATCGGCGTAGGGGAGAAACAAGTGACACCATTGCGATTCTATCGTTGTTGGTTGTCGAAGGTGGGCGATCGCTATACCATTACTAACGCACCTCAATCCCTCGTTTAGCCGCAATGACAATTTTAGGTCGGACTTTGGCTTGTGGCAGCGATGACGGCTCGATTTACGTGTGGGATGTGCCGCAAGCTGAATGGCAACTGCAACACGATTGTATAATTCCTCTCTCCTAAATGAATGATTTAAAGAAGAGTTTTTGTTTTGATGTTGTTTGACTAGGCTTTTATGACAGCATATACGCTATCATAATGATATGGCAATTAAAATTGTAGTTGATACCAGCGTTTTTATTAGTGCGCTGATTAGCTCTAAAGGTTCCAGTAGAGAACTCATTCGACGCTGCTTAAAAGGAGAGTATCAGCCTTTGATGGGAAATGCTTTATTTTGTGAGTATGAATCAGTCATTCAGCGAACAGAAATTATCGCCAAATGCCCTTTAACCAGTGAAGAAATTTCGGCTTTACTAGCATCATTAATGAGTGTAAGTCAATGGATTTATATTTACTATTTATGGCGACCTAATTTAAAAGACGAAGCTGACAATCACTTAATTGAATTAGCAGTTGCGGGGAATGCTAAAATTATTGTTACTTACAATATCAAAGATTTCCAAAATCCTGAATTGTTATTTCCTAACTTATCAATATTAAAACCCGAAGAAATTATTAGGAGTTAAACAAAAATGGCAACTTTAACTATTCGTTTACCAGAAGATAAGCACAACAGATTAAAGGAACTTGCTCAAGCCAAAGGCATAAGTATCAACAAGCTGATTGAAGAATTGTCTACAATAGCTTTAGCAGAATTTGATGCCTATACAAGATTTAAAGCAATGGCTGCGACTGGCAACCCAGAATTCGGCTTAAGAATACTGGCTAAACTTGATGCTCTGACAGAATAGAGGTTATAGCGCTTAGGGAGGCGATCGCCTACATCAACCTCATCACTAGAAGCGATCGCTCGTAGCAAAGTAGCAGATGTGATCGCAGAAACTAGCTGTACACTATACTGAAATACTTTATCTGTAGCTAGACTTAAGCTAATAGATTAAGTTAGAAAAACAACAGAGCTAAAGGCATGCAAATCACTGTTGAGGTATCTGAAGAGCTAGGACAGCAATTACAGCAGTTTCAAGACCGCTTACAAGAGATAGTAGAACGTGGTCTCCAAGAGTTGTTAAGCGAACAGTCTGGCAATTTTCTTGATGAGAAACAGATTATTGGGTTGTTGGCAAGTCAGCCTACACGTCCAGATGGATCGTCGTCCGCATCTACCATCAAACCTAATGCAGTCAGTCCTGAGGCTTTCAGTTCTGTAGAAATCACGTCCGCATCAATAAATTGGTCGCTCCCATAGGATTCAATGTAGACAACTGCTTTCTGTTTTGTCTCTCCCCAAGGAATTCCGTTAGCTTCGATCAGATGTGGTATAACTCGCTTGTCCTGATCTCCCTCCACAATCAGCTTCTTAGCTTTATACCCACTTGCCATTACTAACGCACCTCAATCCCTCGTTTAGCAGCAATGACAATTTCAGGTTCAGTGAAGACTATACTTGTTTCTTTACTTCGTTCTATTCTGTGAATCGTAATTTCATCACCCGTTGTATCTTCAAGACTGGCGATGCTAGCTAAACTTGTCCAACAGTCACTATTATGTGTAGTTGCGAAAACCTGCACATTCAGTCTTATTGCATCAGTGATAGGTTAAAATGCTGTGAGTTTTGTCAATACCTCTAAGGAATGAAAATAAAATTAGTAATAACGATAATCGCTCAGAGTGGGGGAACTCATATCTTGCACCACTAAGAATGTTGCGAAAATCAAAGCCGAAAAAGCTTA
>CAZZYE010000501.1:0-6054 GCA_964658145.1 uncultured Stigonema sp. | reverse complement strand
TAATTCGTAATTCGTAATTAAAGAGGGTACTTACGAACACTAAGGGATTTCCAAGTAAAAAAATATCCAACTATTTCTTGTGGGATAATTTATTTGTTAGAGTTCCCTAAATCAATGATTACGCATGGTTTACAATCAGTGCGGCATTTTTGGGGCGGCTAGGAGTGCGGGGGAGGATTCCCCCGCAAAGCTGCGAAGCGATTCCGAAAAAATCTTCTGTCCGTTCGTCTTCGCGCCTTGGGAAACTGACGAACATAAGATGCCTTGGCGAGTCAGAGCTACCACTGATTACAATTAGGACTTACGCATTGACAGAAATAGTCTTGTATGCTGTAGTTTCGGTAGGGCTGCAGAGCGCAATATTCATTTGCGTAGACCACATAGTAAGGGCGGGGTTTCCCCGCCCTTACTATGTGGTCAATTCTACGAGATGAAATGACCGAATTCCGTTATACACATGATGCTCAATTTGTGAGCGTGCGTAAGTCCTAGCAATTACGAATTACGAATTATTATGACTAATTTGGCAAATCAAATAAAACTGTTGTCATATAATTTTCTGCCCAAGCTGGACCAAAGGCTTTTTCTAGTACGCGACGAGTTTTGTCGTTTTGCTGCTGTTTAGTGCAGTAGTTGCGTTGTCCTTTAAGAATTTGCATCACTTGTTCATTTGAAACAGGAACAGATGCGATCGCACGAAGACAATGAATTTCTAAAAATTCCTGCACACGGGAGAGAAACATCGCTTCTTCTTCAGGGGAAGTGGGGCGAACAAAGAGGCAAAATTCTGAAAAAATATCGCCCCATTCAGGTAATTCGCGTGGTTGGGAAAAGTTGAGTTTTCCAAGCGCGGACAGTGCACTGGTATAAGATTCTGGTAAGGTGCGCCCAGATTTGACCGGACTCAGGTCAGCGATCGCCGCACTAATTTGACCCCTACCCCCGACTAAATCGCAACCGAAGATTGGCAGATCGTATTCTGGACGGGGAAACATAACGCAGTGCAAAATATCGAGCATATTTCCCACTTTTGCCAGTTCTAAGTGCATTTTACGGAACTGGGGTGTTTGATAGCAGCGGTTTTCTATCGTTAGTTTCTCGCCCTCTAATCTACCTTCCACATACCCCAACTCAGCAGGAAGATCATAGGGCGATAAGTCTAAATGCTTATGCCAAGTAGCTTCAATACAATCAGCCAGTTGACGAATTAGGGGATGTTGTTGCGATCGCAGCGACGGTGTCGAAGAAGTTGACATATATTAAGCGCTTAATGTTATCCAGTTGTCAGTTTACAACCCGTCACGCTTCACCCGATCCATCTTGCAATACAACCAAACACTTTAGTCAGTTCGTGCCTATGTAATCATTGCTGAAAAGTATAAAAGTATTTTCACGCATAATGCTTATAATCTCACACTATTAAATTCCAGTATTCCAGCTTTTAAATTCGGTTATAAGCCTTTACTAATCGCGCTTATGACAAATGTATCCTTTTAAAGGAGATTTTTTGAGGTAAATTTTTTATCAAGTTACCAAGTAACCCTTTTCATTATCTGACTTTTTAGAGTAGCTTTGTAACTATGGGGCTGAGAAACAGGTTAAGACAAAGCTAAGTAGGTAAGTATAAATAAACCTTGGTCATTCGTGCTAATAGCTAATTGTAGTCAGGCAATTAGCTATTAGCAGCCTTCTTGTCTTAAACACAACTGATTTTGAGGATGCCTAAAGATGCGATCGCATCTCTAGGCGAGTGTTGATAATTATATTTTTGCAAAAATAAGTTATATGGCAATGTTTACTAAATGTGTGACGCTCCCTTATTTCATCAAACTCGTTCTCGATTACGCGAACGGTGAGTAAACCAGATTGAGTAAAGTGGTTACCTATGAACCAAAAATCTACTATCACCAAGACTTGTGCTTGTTGCAATGTTGCACGCTGTCGGACTAGGGAAGCAGGCAGACTCTTTCTCTGGTTCCCCGTTCCACATACCCTGAAAAAAGTTAGGGACTACCTGCAGCAGTCCGCCCTAGAGTATGAACTGATGCACGAACGACCAGGTCTGAGTTTAGAGTGTAAACCCGGACAGTCCCAAGAAATTGCCCGTAACATGGCTCAACTACTTGCACCGAGAGAATTAACAGAGACGCAAGTCCTTTTCATTCGAGGCGCTATCCAGCCTCAACTCCAAGATTTTAGTGACATAGCCTCATTGCAGCGCTTCATTAAGTTCAGCCAGTCCGAATGGCTAGTTGAAATGCTGGCAACAGAACGATTCACTAGTCACTTCCAACCGATCGTCTCAATTGAGGATACATCCCAGATTTATGGATATGAATCGCTCTTGCGGGGGCTGGATGAACAAGGCAATTTAGTAATGCCGGGACCTATTCTGGAGTTAGCAACAGAAGCCGGACTCCTGCCACAACTCGACCGAGTTGCTCGTCTGAGCGCAATCAATCAATTCAGCCGCCATCCAGTGAGCGGGCAGATCTTCATCAATTTTGTACCCACAGCGCTTTATGACCCTGCTTCTTGCCTACACAGTACGTTAGAGGCAATTAATCGAGCAGGCATTTCCCATGAGCGCGTCGTCTTTGAAGTTGTGGAGTCAGACAATCTTCAAGATTTAGCCCACCTCAAAGCAGTGCTGCAATACTACCGGGATAGTGGGTTTTTAGTAGCCCTTGACGATCTTGGTTCTGGTTATTCCAGCCTGAACTTGCTGCATCAGATACGTCCAGACTTTATCAAGTTGGACAAGGAGTTAATTCGAGATGTGCATCAAGATTTGTATAAAGCCTCGATTACTGAGAAACTTCTAGAGATCGCTCAAAAGTTAAACATCCAGACCGTCGCTGAAGGAATTGAGTGCATCGAGGAACTAAACTGGCTGCGAGAACGAGGCGCAACGTTTGCCCAAGGCTATTTGATTGCCAGACCTAGTGCAGTGCCTGCCACTACAACCCCTCGTTTTGATTTGATCGCGTTAACTGTCGCATCCGCATGTTCTCAGCAGGTTGAGCCGCGTGTCGAATACCAAAGGGAGTCCGAGCGAATTGTCGCGGCTGTGACGCAGCGCATCCGACAATCCTTAGAGTTGAACGAGATTTTGCAAACAACAGCAGCCGAAGTGCGACAACTGTTTGAGGTAGACCGAGTGGTGATCTATCAGTTTAAGCCAGACTGGAGTGGGTTAGTTGCTGTAGAATCCCTAGCAGAAGGGTGCATGTCCATCCTGGGATTTCACGTCATGGATACGTGCTTTAAATCTACACATGCAACTTACTACCAACAAGGCAATACTAGATCGATTGAAGACATTGAAACGGCAGGACTATCGCCGTGTCATGTTGACCTCCTGCGGAGTTTGCAAATCAAGGCAAACCTTGTCGTACCCATCTTGCAGCAAGACAATTTGTGGGGGTTATTAATCGCTCACCAATGTCTTAACACCAGACAATGGCAGCAATCCGAAGTTAACTTGTTAAATCAGCTAGCAGGTCAAGCGGCGATCGCTATTCAGCAATCGGAACTTTACCACAAATTACAACAAGCAAATCAGGAATTACAGCGTCTTGCCTCTTCAGATGGTCTGACCCAAGTGGCAAATCGACGCTGCTTTGATGAAACGCTCAAGGTGGAGTGGCAACGGTTGGCACGAGAGCAAGCCTCACTATCTTTGATTTTCTGTGATGTCGATTGCTTTAAGCTTTACAACGATACGCATGGACATCTGGCAGGAGATGATGCACTCAGACACGTTGCCAAGACAATATCTCAGACAGTTAAACGCCCTGCTGATTTAGTTGCTCGATATGGTGGAGAAGAGTTTGCAGTCATTTTGCCGAATACTGGTGTCGAAGGGGCTATCATAATTGCCAGAGAGATCCAGACTAATGTTAGTGCATTACAATTGCCTCATCCCAATTCTCAAGTTAGTAAATTCATCACGCTAAGTCTTGGCGTGGCAACTATCACTCCCGATCACCAATTATCTGCCGCCACCTTAATTGCTGCTGCTGACCAAGGACTCTACAAAGCAAAAGCACAAGGGAGAAATTGTCTGGTGCAGATTGACTGTGAATATAGTAAGTAGCCCACATTCCTTGGAGTGCGAGCCTGTCTCTGACTTTTAGTCTAAACGTAACTACCTCCATCTCCCCCTACTCCCCACTACGCCGCTGCTTGGGGTTCTTTGAGTTTGGTGTCCAGTGTCTTTGGATCAACAGATACAAGTTCACCGTGTTTGAGAGTCCAACAAAAATCGGCGATCGCCAATAAATCCCCAGCGTCGTGTGTCACCACCAACAGCGTCCGCTCTTTTTTCAGTTTCGCCAATAAATTTACCAGTTGCTGACGCATTGACCAATCCAACCCGGCTGTGGGTTCATCCAACAATAATATACATGGTTGACGAATCAACTGCACTGCCAAAGCCAAACGCCGCTGCTGACCACCACTTAAAGCATGGGGTGGTGATGAGAGCGATAAATGCTCTAATCCTACTTCACTCAGGGCGTGCTTAACTTGCTCTGACCCGATCTCTGGATGTCCTAAGCGCAATTCTTCTAAGATAGTCCCACCACAAAAGTGCCGTTCAGGAAACTGAAACACTAACCCAGCGAATTGTTGCATCTGTTCAGCCAAGAGTTCTTGTTCGCGCCAGAAGATTGAGCCGGATGTGGGTTCGGCTAATCCAGACAAAATTTCGAGTAACGTACTTTTGCCAGAACCACTGGGTCCAATAATTAGACCCAGTTTTTGAGGTTCTAACTCCAAATCAATTGATTTGAGAATCGCTTTTTGGGAAGCAGTAGGGTGATAAACGAGATTTCTGAGATGGAGCATTTGTTAAGATTACCAAAAAGTCAGCAACTTACCGATCGACTACACTGCCAGTAACTAGAAAGTTAACTAAGAAGGTGTAGCGCATAACATACGCTAACATCATCTATCCAGCAGCAAGAAATATTCTACTAAAGTCAAAATATATAAAAATTTTTGGCTTAAACAACTCTGATTCTGTGTTAACTATCTCTGGCATTATAAGTAACATATAAAACAACTTCAATAGTAATTATGCTGAAATCACAAATAACGAAACGCTTTTCAGTTCCGCTACCAATTGTATCTGCTATCGCTAACCTAGCAAAAATAGCTTTTGCCGCCGCCTTTACACTCAATATCTGGGTAAGTCCCTCTCTAGGCGCAGATCCTTTTCGGACTACCAAGCCTCGCAACATTGGTGACAAAACTGAAGCAGCATTCTTAGCTATTTTCCAACAGGGCAACTACCAAACTGCAGAGCGTTACCTGCAACAAGCTCTATCCACAGAACCTAACGAACCCCTAGCCTATGCCATGAAAGCGTCCTTGGCATACATGAATCAGGATTGGGCTTCACTAGACACCTACAGCAAAAAAACTCTAGAGACAGCACAAAAGCTGATGACTAGCGATCCCTTGCGCGGCAATTTATACACTGCTGTTGGTGATTTTTTAGAGGGCACAGTCATTCTTAGCCGTGAGGGTACACTCAAGGGTGCTCCCCAAGCTTTAAGTCTGCTACGTCAAGTATACGACAATTTAGACAAAGCCGAAGCGATTTCTGCTAACGATCCAGAACTGAATTTGCTCAAGGGCTATATGGATTTAATGCTGGCTGTGAATCTGCCTTTTGCCAACCCAGAACAAGCTATTGAACGGTTGCAGAAAAATGCTGCGCCTCGGTATCTGGTGGATCGAGGTGTTGCCATTGCCTATCGGGATTTAAAGCAGTACAATCAGGCACTAGATTATGCCAATCGTGCTTTGAAACAGACATCCGATAACCCAGAATTATATTATCTCAAAGCCCAAATCCTCAAAGAACAGGCGAAAAAAGACACAAACCAGCAACTTATGCAAGAGGCGATTAGTAATTTTGATAAAGCACTGGCTAAGAAATCCCAACTACCAACTAATTTGGTTAAACAAATTGAGCATGAACGAGGCAATGCTGTTAAACGCCTTAGTCCATAAGCATGGGGAGTAGGGAGTGGGGAATAGGGA
>CAZZYE010000500.1:0-6059 GCA_964658145.1 uncultured Stigonema sp. | reverse complement strand
GAACAGGGAACGGGGAACAGGGAACAGGTCAGAAAAAGGTACAAGCCCCTAAATTCATTTATGGAAAAAAGAAATATGTATTTCGAGACGCGCAGGCGCAAGAAATACTGCGTCCTTATACAAATCCCCTGCTTTTAAGTCTTGTCATTACCAACATCTTTTAAAGTGGAATGAGGGTGTATTAAAGTTAGAGTATGAAGTTAGAAAATTTCACAGACCTCCAAACTTGGGCAGTTGAACAATGGGGAGATACCGAGTTGGGGGATAGCCGTCGTATCGATAGAGCGATCGCTATCGGTGCAGCTATAGCTGCTAACCCGCAAGCGAGTTTACCAGATATGATGCAAGGCTGGAATGAAATTCGCGCTGCGTATCGATTATTTGCGTTTATACGATGTAACTCATACTGCATTAATTCAACCTCACATCACTGCGACGAAACAGAGCGCGACTGAAATACAAGCCAATGTTGTCTTATTCATCCAAGACACGACAGAACTAGATTACACTCATCATCGGCAAGTTAAGGGATTAGGGCATATTGGTGACGGCTTCATGTTGAGGAATTATGCTACACACTTGTTTAGCAGTAGTACCGATACCTCTTAATCCACAAATTTTGGGATTGGCAGGACAAATACCTTGGCTGCGTAGTCAAGACAAGGACAATCACAACACGTTGGTGGAAGCGCTGCCAGAACTATTGAGAACAGATAGTGAAGGGGACATTTGGGCAGAGATGGTCGAGTCCATCGGCATTGCACCAGCATCACAAACAGGGTCAATGTGGGTAAGTGTGGGAGACAGGGGCAGTGATATTTTTTCCTACCTCCGACGAGCAATCATGCTTGCACTGGCACTGCTTAGTACGAGTCACCCAAAACCGAGTGATTACCAAACCTGATGGCACAAAAGGGTATCTCAAGACATTTGCTCGTTCTTTACAACCAATGGCGGCGAAAACTGTTGTCTTGCGTGGGCGTAACGGAGAACCCAAACGTGACGTTAATTTACAAGTAGCTTGGGCTCAATTGACAATTCAACCCCCAGCAATCGGCTGTGAGAGAAAACAACAGCCAATAGATGGTTAGTGTATTCGCTGTTGGGAACCAGAGGGGAATTTGGAATGGATTTTATTTACCACTGTCCCTGTGAATGATAACGAGGATGCCCTCATGCAAATCGATTGGTATGCTACACGTTGGTTAATTGAGGAGTATCACAAGTGTCTCAAAACTGGTTGTGCTGTGGAAAAACGTCAGTTGGAGTCAGCTTCATCATTGGTTACACTACTCGGCTTTTTTGCTGTAGTCTCAGTGAGATTATTACAGTTACGCACCCTAAGTCGTAACAATCCTCAACTGAGCGCAAGCGAGTACGTGCCTTCAATTATGTTAAAGGTCTTAGTTGCTCGTCTTGGGTTGATAAATTGTGAGTTGACTCTGGGTGAATTCTTTTTAGCGATCGCTCGTTTGGGTGGTTTTCTTGGTCGGAAATCCGATGGTCTGCCAACCGGGCAGACCTTATGGCGAGGCTGGTTGCGATTACAGGATATGTGTTGGGCTGCCGATTTTATCACTCAGTCACTTTAAAAGATGTTGGTAATGACAAGGCTTTTAAGTATGGGGATTTCCCTGTTAAGAGTTCCCTGTTAAGAGTTCCCTCTTAAAGCAAGCATTCATGTATCCCACATTCCGCACCCCGTAATATCACATAGTATAAGCTGTGAAATATGCACGAATTGCAAGATGAGTTTCAAAGAATGAATTCAACCTCGTTTGCAAGCTGATAAAAAGAAGACTGCTGTCTTCACAGTAAGTTATAGGTTTTTGATCAGGAAAATGCAATTCTCCCGCCAAGGATACTCTTTGCCGTCTACAATGTTCACTCCACTCAGTTCATACTCATCAATGCCCACCTCTTGGTATCCACGACGCTCATACAGTGCGTGAGCAAAGCAATTGTCCGTCGCTACATCTAACCCTATCTGACTGTGAGCTTGACGACGTACAAGCGATTCCACCTGGTTCATCAACTGTCTACTGATGCCCTTGCCACGATACTCTGGCATCACCCATAAATCTTCGACTCTTGGCACATGTAATGCTCTGACCGCATCAGGTTCACTGGGGGTATTACTATCCCAATGAAGGACGACATGCCCAATGGCGGTTTCATTCTCCCATGCCACAAGATAGACAGCTTAAATCAAGTTTATATAAATCTAGAATGTACGTCCCTCCAAGTTTCTCGATCTTCCTCAGGGTTTGACCTTCCCGATTGACTGGGCGTCACGAACGACAATTTTGGCAGGGGTGATTCCATCATGCTCTTGAAGGAGATTACAGGAAAAGTTATTTCTTGAACTGCTATTCCTTTGCATTGGGCAGTGGAATGAAGGGCGCTCATATAAGAGAAAACTGCATAAGTCCAAAAGAACTTCAACTATTACACATCAATCGTTTACAGCTCTCAAAGGGAGTAAAGAATAATGACAGCACAAATTGTTGTAAAACAGCCGAATGAGTTTTCACTCACCACTGGCAAAGAAACATTCATTACCTACTCGACAGTTACTGATGTACCACAGCTTGAATACGAAACTCAACTCTCACCCGGCAACCGCCATTTCAGTGGTCAAGAAATTGTCACAGAGAAGACAGAAATTGGCACACTAATCACGGTGGTTCTTGAGCGTCCCAATCCTGATGTAGGCGGAAATGAAGTAAAACTGACCGTGCTACTGCCGATCGTTAACTTGGTAGATGGGGAAGTTCCTATTAAGACTGAAGCAATTTTGACCACACAGAAACTGCCTGGGAACATCAAGACCCCACTATTAGGACAGATACAGACTTATCAAGTTCTGTCCCTCACTGGAACAGCCCGTTTTCAGGTTTCGTAACTATCCACTATCAGCCGAGACGCGAACGCGCTCATCCCCTAGTGATGTGCCGAGGACATCATTAAACGAGCGTACTTTGAAATTAAACTAAATCGAAACCCAGACAATTAAGTGTAAGGACTGACCCCAATAAACAACCCGCCCTCATGACAGGACGGGTTTTATTTTTGTGGGTGAGGCGACAGCGCAGGACTTATCGGTATCCTGGCTGCCGTATGGTCCAGCAATGATGTAAATGTGCTTGTTGTATGTCATCCAAAAGTGTTTTCCCACCCCTGTGTTGATGCCTCTTATCCCCCAATGACTCCGATCCAATACGGTTATATCCCCAAACTAATTCGTAAATGCAACTAAGACTATAGCTAGTTATTTGTGAAACCTCTTGGCTACTTCTACCAGATCCTAATAACCAAATAATTTGGTAGTGGCTTCTCTCCACAGGATCTTTTGCCTGACGGTAACGCTGTTCTAAATCGGTTAATTATAGATGTGGCTCTATACTAATACGTTTTGGCATTGGTACAGTGGATGTTTGCGACAGAAGGCATACTTATTCATTTTACTATGGGTGTGTTCCCGGACATGATATTACTTGTGTTTATAGAAAAATACCACTAGCTAAAATACCGAGAATTTTATTCACATCTTTGAGATAATATTCACTCAAATCAATCGTTAATATTTGTCCTTCTAGTTTTAGGAATTGCCAAATGCTACCTGTTGTCACTGCACCGTAAATTGTTTTAATTTCTATTGCTGCTTGCTGATTAAAAATTTGGGCTGCGACCATTTCTGCTGCACATTGACCTAAACCCGCATTAATATTCTCTTTTTTTGCTTCTACAACCGTAATTACTGGTGCTGTCACAATCAAAATTTCTGGATATTGGGTAATAATAAAATCACAAGTCCCGTTTAATCCTTTGGTTTCGTCAACAGTAAAATCTACCCCAGAAAATCAACTTATGCGCTCGTTTAATTGTCGGCGTAAATCAACTAAAATTGGCGCAATAATTAATTCATGACGGGCTTTTTCACTGTAACTTACCAACGCGATCGCTAGGTTATAATTGAGTGTCTCTGTGAGTAAATTACTGGCATCTAATTCGGCAACCGCAGCGAAAATATCGCGTTTTTCTAACGTAGTTAAGCCAAAAGCTTGTTTGGCTTTAGCCAGAGTAAACTCGCTGTAGGACATAGATCTATCACTTTGTTTAGGGGATTTATAAATAAAAAAGGCGCTACAAAGCACCATTAAAAATTTCATTAGCAGTCAGTTTAAAATCAGGAAAAGTAGGGGATATAAAATGTTTTCGAGACGCTTTGCGCGCTTAAAAACATTTCTTTTTAAGAGGATGTTTTCAAAGTCTACGGTTGTATCGAGATCAGAACTAACCCACGCCAGTCGCCTAGTAGCGGGAAACCCTCCGGAGAGCGCTGGCTCCCCTTTCCAAGGGGGGAACAACCGAATCAAAGTCCTCCTTTTTAAGGAGGATTTAGGAGGAGCTAAAGTTTTTGATACATCATCCACCACTTTGAAAACATCCTCTAAGTATGCTCTCAACCCACAACTGAAGTTGATATTATTCCCTGTTAAGAGTTCCCTTCTTTTTATAAGGTAATGACAAATTCAGCCCCCTCACCGATTGTAGAATTAACAAAGAGCGAACCGTTGTGTTTTTCCACTATAATTTGCTGGGCGATCGCTAATCCTAAACCTGTACCTTTACCGACAGATTTAGTAGTAAATAAATTGTCAAATATTTTGATTTTAATTTCTTCGCTCATTCCCTTACCGTGATCAGAGATTGATATTTTAACTTGGTTGTCTTCGAGTGAGGTTTTAATCGTAATGCGGTTAGGATTTACTTTAATTTCGTCAAAACTTCGTCCAATATTCGACTCTTCTAAGGCATCAATGGCTTGAAATGGTAAAACGAATCAAATATCGGTCGGACTTTTGCGGAAATTCAAGCCAATCCCAACCGAATTACAATTAAAACATCAAGAGAAAATGAAGACATAAAAATTGCCATTGCTGATAATGGTCCGGGGATGACTGAAGAAATCAAACGTCATGTGTTTGACCATTTATTTACGACGAAAGCTGTCGGTAAAGGCACGGGATTAGGATTGGCGATCGCAAAGTCTATCGTCGAATCAACCCACAGTGGCAAATTGCGTTTTCACTCGGTTCAAGGTGTTGGTACAGAATTTATCATTGAAATTCCAATAGACATCTCCAGAAATTAATTGTGCCTTGTTTACAACCCTTGTAGAACGCCGCGCGTTCATACATTGTTTTTCGGAGATGTCTAATGTAAATTTTTGCGATTGTTGTTAAATATCTGCACAGATCCGGGAACACTAAACCAGGAAGTCTTAAAGATCAGCGCAGTATGGTTAGTACCCAAATCAGCATTCCTGGATATCAAGTTAGCGAAGAACTGTACAATGGTTCCAGAACCCTAGTTTATCGAGGGGATCGAGAAACCGACTCATTACCTGTAGTGATGAAACTGCTGAAAAATCCATATCCCAGTTTCAGCGAACTCTTGTCGTTTCGCAATCAGTACACCATTGCCAAAAATCTCAACTCACCCCTAATCATCCAAACCTACAGCCTAGAACCTTACCAAAATGGCTATATGTTAGTGATGGAAGACTTTGGGGGGATTTCGCTAAAAGATTATTTTACCAATGTAGAAACGTTGCAGACAACGTCTTTAGAGGAGTTTTTGCAGATCGCGATCGCACTGTGCAATGCCTTAGACATACTCTATCACGAGCGGATTATTCATAAAGACATCAAACCCAGCAATATTTTAATTAATCCCGAAACAAAACAAGTTAAATTAATTGACTTTAGTATTGCATCTCTACTACCACGGGAAACTCAAACCCTGCTCAATCCCAATGTGTTAGAAGGCACACTGGCTTATATTTCTCCAGAACAAACCGGAAGGATGAACCGGGGGATTGACTACCGGAGTGATTTTTATTCAGTTGGTGTGACTTTCTACGAAATACTCACAGGAGAGTTACCCTTTGAGTCAAATGACCCAATGGAGTTGGTGCATTGTCATATTGCAAAACTGCCACAGGACTTACGCAACTGGCACTGAAGCGATCGCTAGCTATAGTACAAATGAAC
>CAZZYE010000499.1:0-6062 GCA_964658145.1 uncultured Stigonema sp. | reverse complement strand
TTAAGTTATGAAGTCGAGCAACGCTTTTGTCTGAATTCTGAAGCTATTGAACTAGTGAGGAAATCACCTGAGCGATCGCGAGATACCCAACAGCTAGAAGCATTGTTACAAAGAGCAAAAAGCTTACTCACAGCTTTGCATCAGTGGCAGGAAAATCTTCTCAAAGTTGGTCAATTTCTAGTTGACCGCCAGCAAGCTTTTTTGCAGAGTCACGATAGATTAGACTTGGTGCCTACCCCGCAGCAATTGGTAGCTCAATCGGTGGGACTGAGTAACTCTACAGTCAGTCGGATTGTGCGGGGACGGTATATGTTGATTTGTGACCAAAAGAGTAGGATAATTCCATTGCATTCATTGTGTGTTCCTGTACGAGTAGGCGGACGCACTCCTCAACAAGTCCAACAGCTGCTAGTACAGTTAATTGAGGAAGAATCACCCGTTAATCCCTATAGTGATGAACAGCTAGCCCAGCTTTTAAAGATGCGATTTGGTCTGCCCATTACTCGGAGAACTGTGACAAAATACCGCAAAATTGCCGGGATAAACTCATCTCATCGCCGCCGCATGATATCTCTGTGACCGAATAATTCGTAATTCGTAATTAATAAATTAAGGGTACTTGCACTAGTGCGACTGAAGAGCGTTAGGTAACTCGACGGTAAAGGTAGTCCATCCTCTTGAGCTTTCAACAAGGATTGTTCCCTGCAGTTGCTCGACTAACTTTTGCACCAAAGCTAGTCCTAACCCAGTACCACCTTGTTTCCAGCGATCGGATTGGGAGACGCGATAGAATTTATCAAAGATACGTGGTAACTCTACTTCTGCAATCTCTACTGAATTACTGATAGTAAAGATCGTTGCTGCAGAAACACATTTGTCGCAAATGCTCAGGAGAATCTCACCACCGAAAGGAGTGTATTTGCAGGCATTATTGAGGAGTTCCGCTAAAATTCGCTCCAAGCTGGCGCGGTCTGAGAATAGTGTTGGGAGGTCAGGGGGAAGATTAATCTGTAAAGTTTGCTGGCGTTGCTGAGTACGTTCGAGAAACGGCTCTATGATGATCGGTAACCAATCTTGTAGGTTTATAGCCTCGACAAGCAAGCTAGAATAAGAAGCAGTTTCCAGTCGCTGCAAGTCTAACAGGTCATTAATCAACTGAATTTCACGGGCGCACTCATTTTGCAATATCTCCAGATAGTGCTGACTTCGTTCAGCAGAGGGAGAAATTTTGAGCATTTGGATCGCCATCTTGATATTGGACATAGGAGTCCGCAGTTCGTGGGAAACCGTACTTAAGAAATCATCTTTGAGACGACTGAGTTTTTGCAGTTCCTCTACTTGCGCTTTTGCTGCTTGGTAAAGCCGCGCTTGACGCAGAGCGATCGCACACTGATTTGCCACTTGCTGCACCAATCGGATCTCTAAGTCATTAAAGGCATAGTCGTGCTGATTGGTTAACCAAAGGTCACCCAGTACTCCTTGGTCATCTAAAATCGGACAGGCGAGTAGTGCCACCCGACCTCGAATCGGGTTAGGCATGATTGAACAAAATTGGCAATACTGACCGCCAAGGATCTGCTGGTAAACTTCAGGGAAGTTGGCTATCTGCATGACGCGAGCTTGCGCTCCTGGGTTTAAGGTGGCGTACTCATAGTAGATAGTAGAAGTGCCTTCCTCCAGGTTGTATAAAGCCGTATTACAACAGTTCACACCTAGTACAAAGGCTAATTCCTCCAAGGCAGTTTGCAAAATTTGACTTTCATCGAGACTATCACGGACTTTGTCAGTGATGCGCTTAAGCATCGCTTCAAACTCAAGAGCCTGTTGCAACTGCGCTGTACGCTCTTGCACTTGGCGTTCAAGCTCCAAGAAGGCACGCTCTGCTTCTACTCCTTGTTGCTTAAGTTGGACAAATTCCGTTACGTCCTCGACACGATGGACGATATAGGCAACCTCATTATCTACCCCAAAAACTGGTGAATTAACCAAACTCCAATACCTCTGTTCAAAGCCGCCTCCTTGAGATTCTGGGCGGCGAACATGATACTTCTGCACTGGCATACTATGCTGCTCCCGATTCTGCAGTACACTGTCTAGTGAGGCTTGCAGATTAAGTACCCCCGAAGCGGTTGGATCGTCAGCAAAGACATCAAACAGCCTACGATTAATAATCTCCTCTCGTTTCGTCATGGTGCCACACAAGTAAGCATCACTCACCGCTACGATGATTAAATCCGGCGTCAACACTATAGCCCAGCCTGGTGCGGACTCAAACAGAGTTTTAAAGTCAGGTGTTGTCACAGAGATTTTGGAGGATATCATAAGAGCACTGATTTGAACTTCTAAGACCAAACTTCCTTATGGCTCTAGATTCTTAAGACACCTTAATTGTTAGTATCTTATTATCCCTGTCGAACTAATTCGACTTAATTGGGTTTACCGGCTCACTTACCAAAGTAAGTGATATCTCCATTGACACAACTTTCGGGCTGACCATTAGTTAACGCAGAAACCACACACTTATTATATCACAATAGATTTCATTTAAGAATTGTTGGTGAATATTTTACACTTGTAGGGACGTTCGATCCAACGTCTCTATATAGGTTTATCTTCAGTATACTCTCTTAAGAAATGTATTAAATACAACATCCAATCAAGATGTAGGTAGAAATTTAGCTAGCTTGGCGAGGTTTATAGCAGTTCTCTTAATTGGGGGTAAGCCGGGATACGTGCTTTCTTGAGACACGTTGTAAAGTTTTGTAACACCGACATAGTCAAAACCATGGAGATAAAAACATGACACGACCAACCACTGCTCATTTCACCACATCTTCAACTTGGGGTTCTGGTTGCTCCACGGGAGTTTCTGCCACTGGTTCGGCGCGGTAGATAGCTTGCTCACCATTTGCTAACTTTACATAGAAGGCAATCTGACCGAGGTTATTCAACCCAGGACGACCCAAGAAATTCAAGTCAGTGACTGTAGAGCCTGCTAGGGAATCGCCAGTGGCAATCACCTTGCTGTGAAAATGCCTTTTTCACCCCCATTCAAGGTCGCTGTAAACTTGATACAAAGATATAAGAATTTACAAAATATCTAAAGAATATATAGCGCTCCTAAATGATTCGAGTTATGAGAGTATTATTGTTAGGTTAAATATGGTTTAATTGCCCAAACAAAACCTCCCTGATTGTGCCGAGGACTTTGCATATTCTGGCTTAATAATTATTTGTTGATAATTGGATGTTGATAGGCACAACATATGGTATATGTTTTCTGACAATTTTTACATTCTTATAACTAGGCTTCTACATTAAAACCCTATCCTAGACCATGACTCGTAAAATGGAATCTTAAACATGGATCTGTCAATTCCCGACTCTACTACAAACTTACCCCTAACACCTGTATTCGGGGATAATGTGCAAGACCTGCTTGGAAGGAGTGCGTTAAACGTAAACCCCAGTGCCATCATTACAGTGAATAGTATTGCCGATACGGTGGATGACCTTAACTCAGGTGTAACCACTTTAAGGGATGCTATCAATCAGGCAAATGGTGACACGGGTGAAGACTTGATTGTGTTTGATAGGTCACTGTTCTCCAATCCACAGACCATTACCTTAAGCCAGGGTGAACTAGACCTCACTCATAACTTAGACATTATTGCCCCAAGGGACTCGTTGACGGGTGGGGATTTGGTGACGGTGAGTAGTAACAAGGCTTCACGGGTGTTTGAGATTGAGATGGGTGCAACAGTAACGCTGTCTGGATTGATTGTTGCGGATGGCAGTGTCACGGGTGACAACGGTGGAGGAATTAAGAACTCCGGTACTCTGACCCTAGGCAACAGCATTGTGAGCAATAATTCTGCATTTTCTGATGATTCCGGCTTCCCTAATGGTAATGGTAGTGGTATTTATAACAGTGGCAACCTAACGGTAAACAATAGCACCATCAGTGGTAACAGCCCATATAATAACATCGGTGGCTTCTCTAGCGATGGGTACAGCAGTGGCGACGGCGGTGGCATATCTAATAGTACTAGTGGCATCTTAAATGTGAACAACAGCACTATCAGCAATAACTTAGTATTTACTTATGGTGGTGGCATATATAACGATGGCATCTTAAATGTGAGTAACAGCACCATCAGCGGTAATGCCTTAAGCTTCCAACGCGGCGGCGATGGTGGTGGCATATATAACCGAAGTTTGTACAGATGAGGGAGCGTCCTGGGTCAATGGAGTTGTTTCATTAATACTTACATGAGTACTACTCACCTCCCTTGCCTCACTCTAAACTTTCCCAAGCGGTGATCCACATTCTCAATGCGTTGACTAGCCATGGCTAGATTCTCTTCAGATTGTCAACAAGAACCTCTCAATGTCAATAAACCCCATAATAATCGCATTAGTGTCGGCTTATTGACAAAATTTTAAGCGTTCGCCTTAACCCCTGAAAAACCAATCAAACAATAAATTCTTGTTATCCCGTTAATGCATTAATTAAGGTTTTTGTCAAGACCAATTAAGATGCGTTTGCCCTGATTCCAGAGCTGCAATTTTAGTCCAGGTTCAACTAGGCAATAATTCTGGTAATGGCTATGACTTTGTCCCTTTGATTCCATAAAGCTTAAATTTTCAGTTTCCTTAATTCATCCATCGGTAGGTTTATGTCCAATAGCTGAACATACTAAAGTTGCAATTGCTGCTGAAAATACCGTCTTCGTCAGAGAATATATGCCGCAATACTTCGGAAAACTACCCACAACTGACCAGCCTTGGACAAACATCGGTAAAGTGCAAGCTGTAGAGCAAAACGATCGCACTATCAACTTTAAATGTGGTGACTCACGGTTTAGCATCAGTATACTAGCACCAAATTTAATCCGCATCCGGTTGTCTCCTGAGGGCGAATTTATGCCCCGCCGTTCTTGGGCAGTCACACTAGATGATGCAGAATGGCGAGAAGTTCCCTTTCGCCTACAGGAAACTGACGCCACAGTAGAAATTGAAACAGAACTTCTACGTGTGTCCATCCTGCGGCAAAACTGCCGTATGACCTGCTTTGACAAAGTTGGTCGTCCCTTTGCCCAAGATGCAGACATGAATATGGGTTGGCGCATGGGTGCAGTAGCGGCGTGGAAACAAATAGAAGCACAAGAGCATTTCTATGGCTTTGGTGAACGCACAGGCTTTCTCGACAAACTCAGCGAGGTGAAAACTAACTGGACGGTCGATGCCTTAGATTACAGTTCCCTTACCGACGAAATGTACCAGGCAATCCCGTTTTTTATCGCTTTGCGTCCTGAAGTAAATTACGGTATCTTCTTTAACACAACTTTCTGGAGTCAATTCGACATTGGGGCAGAAAAACCGGGAGTTTTGAAGATGGAAACTCGTGGCGGCGAGTTGGACTACTATATTATATATGGTTCCGAACCTGCTGAAATTCTGCGCACTTATACTCAGCTAACTGGTAGAATGCCGCTACCGCCAAAATGGGCGCTTGGCTACCACCAATGTCGCTGGAGTTATGAATCGGAAACTGTGGTGCGCGAACTTGCACAGGAATTTCGAGTCCGCCACATACCATGCGATGTCATCCACCTCGACATTGACTATATGCGAGGTTACCGCGTGTTTACCTGGAGTCCTAACCGCTTTCCCAATCCGGCAAAACTGATTGGTGACTTGGCACAAAATGGCTTTAAGACAGTGACAATCATTGATCCGGGTGTTAAGTACGAACCAGAAGCAAATTATCACGTTTTTGACGAAGGGATAAAAAACGACTATTTTATCCGTAAAGCTGATGGTCGATTATTTCATGGCTACGTATGGCCTGACAAAGCTGTTTTTCCCGACTTTTTGAGTGGAACAGTGCGTCAGTGGTGGGGCGACTTACACAAAAGCCTCACAGATATGGGTGTGGCGGGAATTTGGAACGATATGAATGAACCCGCTATAGACGATCGCCCCTTCGGCGATAGTGGTAACAAAATTTGGTTTCCCCTTGATGCACCGCAGGGGGGAGTGGGGGGAGATGAGGGAGA
>CAZZYE010000498.1:0-6063 GCA_964658145.1 uncultured Stigonema sp. | reverse complement strand
TCCCTCATCTCCCCACTCCCCACTCCCCCAATCCAAAATGCCAAGGGGTCTATAGTTGATTGACAGTGAGGCCAACTACGCAAACTTGGCTCCATTCCTGGCTTCCAGAAGGGTGGTTCTAGTCCTAGTCCCAAACACACGTGAGACAGGACGCTGGCAAAGTTCTGACTATGACCAGACTCACCTAAATGGGCATGGGCGTATTCGTGGGCGACTACGCGCAACCAGTCTTGTGGTACAACTCGACCGACATCAACGAGAATCGTGGTTGGGGTCGTCAGAATGTTGCATAGACCATCAATCCCAAAAGGTTGCGCTAGAGGAACTGCAAAAATTTGCACTCTTCGACGCTGTTGGGGATGAAAGCATTCATGACAGGCTTGGAGATCAGCACTAAGCTGAGTGTTAACCCTGTCAATATTCTTGCCTACCCAGATACAAATGGGGATGCGATCGCGCAGGTTATCCATCACATCCACCATTTTTGGTTCTAGGGCAAGGCGCTGTACCATTTGCAGATACTCTAAGCCGTGAGTAAATGCGTCACTACTATAAACGATAATTCACCAACCCAAAACTGAATAAAACTCTTTTGTTTCCGACCTATCCTGCGCTTGCTGAGAGGTAATTTCTTGTGTACTTGAGCTTTTCGCCTCAGTAGCAACACGGGCTTCAGTACAAAACGATGCGGTGCTGAAGCCGCCAAACCGTTTTACGGTGCTGGTTCTTAGTCGGAGATTTGGGTTGGCAAACCAGAATCGCTCAATAGAACTCATTGTTTCATAATCGGTTGTCAGCACCAGTCCATCTTCATCATCTAGATGATAAAGACCGACTACAGGCATAATTTCCGCGTAGCCTCTCTCACGGAGTAACCTGCCTTGCCTAGGGTTATCGACATCAGGCACGATCGCAAACACGGTTTTGCCCTCGTGGTTCTCATCACCCTCTTTGTCCCAAGCCATAGTGCCTAGCCAATTCACACGAGATCCACCTATTGACAGGGTGGGGTCAATCTGATGTAACTCGCACAGTGCAATAATTTCTGGATGATCCGCAGCCAAAGTTTCTACCTGAATCTCGGATTCTCCCATTTCAGAACGTTTGAATGCCAGGTGATGAGTTGTGCGAGAAGAATGCCACCTACCAGCACTTAGCTGAAAAAATTCCATCGCGTCCATTCAGACTTCTAACTCCTAACCGATAACTCTTTTTCTATTTTTAACATTGACTGACTCCTAATATCATGTCCGGTCAATCGCCCATAATAAAACTTGTTTGTAGTCAGGACTTTAGTCCTTGCTTAAGAGCGCGGCGAGGACTTCAGTCCTCACTACAAACTTACGACCGGACAACTACTGGACGTGATCTGACTACTTTTAGATCAAGAACGTTCATCAAATTTCGTATTGGAACTACCGTTTTTTATCCAGTATTGTTTCAGATCATGATGAGGGGTATGTAAACTGGCTTTTGCCTGATATAAAACAACTTGGCGATAAGCGCCTATCCAAATTTTGTGAATTGGGTCAACTGATATTAATGTTCCTCCTAAAGCAGCAACACATTCAGCAAATCTCTCAATCGTGGTGGATTCGACTGTCTCGAATATAAAAAAGTTACCCAAACAAATCAAATGGCGACTACGAATCCAGCATCGCATCTTTTTTTCAGCCTGTGGCGGCAACATTTTTGTTTCATTCGACTCAAGCTGCATTAACATAAGAAGCTCACCGCAGGTACTTCATTAGCCTGATACCGGTTCTCAAACAGTCATACTAATAGCCGCCCCTTTCATAGCGTGCAAACATCCAGTTAAAGCCGACATTCTTGATGCCAGTTTGGGTGCTAGTGCTGCAGGCAGTTGGAAGACAATATTATCATCAAAATTCTGCCAAAAGAGCGGCGTTGCTGAATCAGAATATGAACGTCATCTGTCTTGACGCGATGTTCCTCGCGTCTTTACAAAAATCGTGGTTGCGCTGGTCCGGTTAACAACAAAGTTTTCTTATAAAAATGTTATCATCTGTAAAAAAAATTAACATTATCGAACAAAAAAAGGACTTTGTAGTCTTAATAATCGCCTTAATTTTCATTATTTAGGTTTTTTTATTTATTTTTACACCTTTATTCCTTTTTAATTCTTATACGATGATGAAGCCATATTTATTAAAAATTGTTAATTAAAATTATCTATTGAGATATAATTTTAGTCTTTCTCATAATCAGTATAGTATCAGATCCGCGCTTATTACCCAATAGTGCTCGCAAAATTCTACATAAACTATTGGATATCTGCGTCCAAGTGCTATAGCGCAACTCGATTGGATGCAATACACGCTCCTTTGGCACAAAATTGTTGTGCCCCTACAAGCAATCGGTATTTCACGCCCTTTGAGAGAACTGCTCTAAGATGATTTTCGCCCCTCAATCCCCCCAAAACGGGGGGAAGAGAAGGAAAAACTTTTAACATGGTTGGGGTAGGGTTCTTTAAATAACTCCTACCTTTTGCCAAGAGTTTTGTACCGCTTTTTGCTCATTACTTTCTGCGCCGTAGAGTTCTCCAGCAACTTGGATAGTTGTGTTGGCAGCCTGTTTAAAATCCGCGTTTGGACGTAGGCGTTCGCATAAAGTTTTATACCAAATTTTTCCAGCTTTCTCCCAAGCATGACCGCCAATTTCCGTCGCTGCTAGGTAAAAGGCATAGTTAGGAATACCTGAATTTATATGGACCCCACCGTGATCCTTAGGACCTTTGTAGAAGTCTTTTACATGCGCAGGTTGGGGATCTTTACCCAAAACTTGGTCATCATATGCTGTCCCTGGCGCTTTCAGTAAGCGAATACCCACACCTTTGATCTTCTCTGTAAATAGACCTTGCCCAATGATCCAATCCGCCTGATCCACAGTCTGATTTTTAATTCGCTGTTTCACTAAAGAACCGAACACATCAGAAAAGGACTCATTCAGCGCTCCGGATTCCCCGGTATATAATAAACCAGCTTCATGCTGAGTTACGCCGTGAGTTAGCTCATGGGCAATGACATCAACAGACTTGGTGAAGCGTTGAAAAATTTCTCCGTCGCCATCACCATAAACCATCTGGCTGCCATTCCAAAAGGCATTATCATACTTTACACCATAATGTATAGTAGAGTCTAAATGCAGCCCTTTATCATCAACAGAATTGCGCTGGAACACCTCATGATAAAAGTCATAGGTTGCCCCAGCACTGTCGTAGGCTTCGTTCGCCGCTTCGTCATTAGCGATGGGAGGATCGCCTTCGGTACGCACGATCGCACCAGGTAAGTCTTGACCATTTTTAGCATTGTAGATAGTGCGGCGCTTCTCACCTGGTTGGGGCATGAAGGAAATACCACCTACTGCCAGCCGCCGTCCTAGAAATTGTGCCGAAATGTTTAATGTGTGAAAAGCCCACTCACGCATGTGCTGTTCGCCATTCATGACAACTTGTTCCAGCATATGGGGTGGGACAATACAACAGATAGGGCATCGGTCGGAATGTTGATTATTACATCCAAAACCAGTTGATTTTTTCTTTTTTCGAGCCATCTTAGATATCTTCCTTTTTTAACTAATTGCTCACAATCGGCTTTAACTTCACTCAATTGACCACATTGTAGGGCGGGGGTACCCCGCCCCTACGGTTATGTTGTTAAGGTGATTTTCTACCTTGTATTTTCTTCAAATATATTGAGACTTAACAGTACCCTGACTGGGTACTTTGAAGTTAGCATCTTAATCTCGCAAGGCAATTAACAATTCTCAAACAGAAAATTATCCGCATACTGACATCTTGCACCTCGCCCATACAACGCCTTGAACTGAAGTTCAAGGCTGATAGCTCAAGTCCGTTAAAACGGACTGAAAACCTTACTTAGGAGGCTTTTGCAGACTTTAGCTCTTAGCCCCAGAATTTATTTCTAGGCGGACAAGAACGTAGATGCAAGATATGAGCATACATTTGCGGTTAAAATCTAAAATCAGCCCACCCAGCCACCAAATACCGATAACCCATAATATTTCCAAAGCACTGCCACTGTCTTAAACCCAGCTAGTGATAACATTTGTAAATGGGCATCTAGGGTAGCTAGCTGGTCTTGATTGGAGTATCCGTATGCAGTCGTGACCCCAACTTTACTACGAATCTCTGTCAGGGTGGTTCCCTGTTGCACTACCCATTCCTCTCTTGTGGCCTTATAGACTTCTGCTAATGCAGGTGATTCTGGCAAAATAGGGTCTGCATTCCAAAAACCACCACCTTGAGTGAGGCTTTTACCAATTGTCTGAAATAGCTTTAACTTCATTTCATCCTTAAGATGATGAATTGCCAAGGATGACACACAAGCATCAAATTCCCGAACTATGTCCAATGCTTCTGGATTATTTGCCCAGTTGCCAAAATCTGCTTCTATACCAGTCCACCTTTGTTGATATCCAGATGCTGTGATTTTATTTTGGGCAAATTGCAGCATTCGAGGAGAGTAATCCAAAGCTATAACTTGGGCATTTGGGTAACGGTTGAGGATCTTGAGACTGAGTTCTCCTGTACCGCAGCCTAGTTCGAGGATGCGCTGACTGGTGGAAGGTAGACAACGGCTAATGACCTCCAGCATCTCGTCATATCGCGGCAACATCTGGCGAATACTAGTGTCAAAATCAGTAGTGTTTGCGAATACTTCCCCAGGAAATAGCTGTTGCATAGGAATTTGCACAAATAGAAGCACCATAATTAATGATGCATTATTTTGCCGAGAAATGTGAGCGATCGGAACGCTTCAAGTCGTTATTACCGTGGACAAAAGTGGACTAACCGGTAAAACCGTAACTATATCCATCATTTCGATGAACAGCCTTACAGTATTTGTGGTAAACAGGGCTGACTTTACCAACCTTAGTTTTTAAGTCAAAAACCCCTGTTTTTCTCACAGATACTCGTCCAACATGCACACCCGTAAATTTACATGAACGGCAGTGCAGCTTTTACCATGTCTCCAGTTTGAAAACCTTCATTGGAACTTAACACGTTCTCTATGGTTCTTAGGAAAGCCTTGTTTGTCGGTTGTAGCCATCTGGCGGTTTCCCCAGCCAGTTGCCTTAATTTGCAACGGCGAACGTGTTAAAAAATACAACTGTTCAACAGTGCCAACACATGCCGCGTCAATCCAATGGTCTTTATTTAGGTTGAACCTAAGTCTGTTGTATTTTGTCTGCCCTCCCGTTCCAGTAGTCACTGTTCGTTTTATTTTTTGGAGTGTATTCTTCAATGCGTTTCTAGTGGAATTAACTGCTGCTGCATCTAGTAGAGGTTTTTTGGACTGGCTTTTGATTTCGGCTAGTAACTGAGGTCTATCCGCCAAAAAGACTTCTATGGGTTGATTACCTTTCTCTTGATTGCAGCAACGGCAAGCCAAGGTAAGGTTAGATATACGGTTCGTTCCACCCTTAGATTTTGGTTGGATATGCTCAACCTCTAAGGGTAGGTCTGCCTTGCCGCAGTAGACGCACTCTCTACCCCACAATTCATGCAAGTATTCCTTGACCTCGTATCCAAACAAAGTACCTTGCTGGTATTCCTTGCCCTTTATTTCTGTGGAAAGCACTCACGGGTATCATCACCCAATCAACGTAGCCATAAAGCTTAATCTGGCTATATCTCCAGCCAACGTACTGGTTGTCCAGCTTTGTCAACTGTTTGGTGTATAGCCCCAACAGTCAGAGCAATCATTAAATTGGTAGATATTATAGATCAAAAGCCTAAAATATGTTTAACATAGTTGTAGACCTCACTATGTGTGTGTGGTTGTGTGTTTTAGAACTTAGTTGTAATTTGGTCAGGGGGTTTTACCTCTTGGCTAATTTTTTTGTATTTGTTGAACTTGGTAGGAACTGCTATTTCACCCACTATACCTGTATTAATAATTACAGTGTCACTAGCCTAGTAGTCAATAAGAGAACTTCTGCTGGTAGCTATCCTTTCTATAAACCAATACGGTTCAGTGAGAAGCGTCACTCCCTGAAGATCCCCCCAACCCCCCTTAA
>CAZZYE010000497.1:0-6068 GCA_964658145.1 uncultured Stigonema sp. | reverse complement strand
CTGTTCCCTGTTCCCTGTTCCCTTTTTTTGTAAACGAGAGATACAGCCTGATGAAGCTGGATGTGAATGTTTGCAACAATGTGAAGTCAATTAGAACTCGCTTGGGCATGAGTCAGCAAGATTTGGCTAATATAGCTGGCGTCACCCGTCAGGCTATTAGTAGTGTGGAATCGGGACAATGTTCTCCTTCTGTCGCCATTAGTCTGCGTTTAGCCAAGGCGCTTGGCTGCCAAGTCGAGGAGTTATTTTGGCTAGAGGAGAATTTACCCGAAGTTGAGGCAGTTCTAACCAAATCAGTCCCTAGCGGACAGCAAATGCCAGTTAGCCTAGCGCGGGTTGGGGATCAATTGATAGCTTATCCCCTAGTTGGGAACGATGCTTTTCGCATCGAAATGATTCCAGTTGATGGTTCGGCAGTTGCGATGGTAAGGCAGTCCAGTCTTGCTAGTTTCCCCAAGGAGGAACTGCCGTTCCCCGTTCGCGATAGCGTCTCCCCAGGAGAAGGATACCCGAAAGATAAAGCACAAATCCACGCCAGTACAAATAAAGTCCAAGTCCGACTTTTCGATGATCTAAGCAAAATTTACAACACAGTTGTAATTGCTGGTTGTACGCCTGTGATTTCCTTCTTGGCAAAAGCGACTGAACGTTGGCATCCGCAACTACGAGTTCATTATCATTATGCCAACAGCATGACAGCATTGCGTAGTTTATGCCAAGGTCAAGTTCACATCGCAGGGATGCACTTGTACGCTCCCCAAACTGGGGAATATAACGTTCCCTTCGTGCGGGAAGCCGTCAGAGGTAAGGGTGCTGTCTTAATCACCCTTGGAGTTTGGGAAGAAGGACTCTTAGTTCAACCAGGAAACCCAATGGGAATCAAAACAGTTACCGATTTAGTGAAGCTAAAAGCAACTATTGTCAACCGTGAACCAGGTTCCGCCTGTCATATGCTTTTGCAAGGCAAATTGGAAGAACAAGGAATACCATTACACATTGTTAAAGGATTTGACCAGATCGTCCACAATCATCAAAGTGTGGCTTTATCTGTAGTCTCAGGAATTGCTGATGCAGGAGTCAGTACGGCATCCGTGGCTGCTGCCTTTGGGTTGGGATTTATCTCCCTGCATCAAGCGCGATATGACTTGGTGATTCTCAAGGAATACTTGGACGAATCACCAGTAAAGCAGTTTATCAGTATTTTGGGACATCGGCTAGTTCAATCACAAATAGAGGTTCTCGGTGGCTATGACATCAGCAATATTGGGGAAGTTGTCGCAAATATTTAGAGGATAAGAATTCACCAAAAGAACGGATATAGTATGCGTTCTCAGATATCACCCGCTCGTTTTTCCTCCCACGGCTCTTGCCTCTGGGTTTCCAAACGTATCGGAGGTTTTTTAGATGATTCAAAGAAGGATTTTCATTGCGTTTTTAGCCTGTTGCTTGGCAATTTTTAGCGCTCAAGCTGGTAATATACTGGTCAAGCAAAAGCAAGCTTATGCACAGTCCTCAACAAATCGAAATGTAATTGTAGCGATGACAACCAGCATTGAGGACAGCGGTCTGTTGGATGATTTAGTTCCAGCAATTGAAAATAAAACAGGATATAGGCTGAAAAAGGTTTCTGTCGGCACGGGACAGGCTTTAGCCCTAGCTGAAAAAGGCGAAGTTGACGCGCTGTTCGTTAATTCACCTAAAGCTGAACGAAAAGTTTTGTCAGATGGTGCGGTCATTAATCGGCGCTTAGTAATGCACAATGACTTTGTTATTGTTGGACCAGATGCTGACAAGGCAAAAATCCGAGGGAAAAAGAATGCTGTAGAAGCATTCTCTTTAGTTGCCAAAAACCAAGCTTTATTTATATCGCGGGGCGATGACTCAGGCACTAATAAGCTGGAGAAAGATTTATGGGGACAAGCAAATATCACACCGGCTGGCGCTTGGTATCAGCAAACAGGTGCTGGAATGGGGCAAACTTTGCAAGTCGCTAATGAAAAACAGGGATATACCTTAGCTGATCGGGCGACATATATATTTCAGAAGAAAAACCTGTCTTTGCCAATACTGGTGGAGGGAGACAAGAAACTATTGAATCTCTACCATGTCATGGAGGTAAATCCACAGAAATTCCCCAAGGTGAACAGTGCAGGAGCTAAAGCGTTTAGTGATTTTCTCTTGTCTCCTGAAGGACAGAAGCTGATTGCAGCTAATGGAAAAGCCAAGTTCGGACAACCGTTGTTTTTTGTTGATGCCGGTAAAACAGAGAAAGATTACGGGTTTTAAAGAGATTTGTGGATAATATCATCCAAGGAATTATTAGAGCTTTTGAACTCTTAGCCAGTGGCGATCGCGATGTTTTCCAAGTAACGGCGCTGACACTCACAGTGTCTGGAATCGCTACAGCTATTAGCGTGGCATTGGGCGTACCATTGGGATTATGGCTGGCTTTAAAGGACTTTTTCGCCAAGCAGGTGTTCACTAGCTTGGTCAACTTCGGTATGGGATTACCGCCTGTAGTGGTGGGCTTAGTGGTCAGCTTGTTTTTGTGGCGTTCTGGCCCGCTAGGAACCCTTGACTTGATGTATTCGCCGACAGCGATGATTGTAGCCCAAGCAATCATTGCTCTCCCGATTGTAGCCAGTTTAAGTTTTGCGGCAATTGTCAGTATTAATCCAAAACTGCGCTGGCAACTGTTATCAATGGGAGCGACTTCGTGGCAAGCAAACTGGTTGCTGATCAAGGAAGCACGGTTAGGGTTAATGGCTGCTGTAATTGCCGGTTTTGGTCGCGTCATCTCGGAAGTTGGCGCATCCATGATGGTGGGTGGCAATATCAAGGGGCAGACAAGAGTCCTGACCACAGCGATCGTCATGGAAGTGGGGAAAGGTAATTACGATGCAGCGATCGCAATTTCATTAATTTTATTGATCGTTGCATACAGCATCATAGTCTTGCTGACTATCCTCCAACATGAGAAAAAAAGTGAACTATAGTCAACAATCCCACCGTTCCCTTGCGGATGCGCTTTCCCGGAGGTTTCAATGAACGAGTATGTCTTAAATATGCAGCATGTCACCGTAGATAGCAAAACACGTAAAAATCTTCTTAACATTGAACACTTTGCACTGCGCCCTGGGGAACTTGTAGCGGTGCTAGGCCCTAATGGCGCTGGCAAAAGCACCCTGCTAAATACGATTAATCTGTTGCAGCCTTACCGGGGTGAAATGCAATTATTTGGACAGAATGTTCGTAATGCCAATAAAACATTCTTGCGTCGTCGTTCTGCTCTAGTATTTCAGGAGAAGTTACTGCTGAATGACACTGTGTTTAATAATGTTGCCAGGGCATTAAAGTTTCGCGGAACAGCAGCAAACAAGATTAAGGCAAAGGTATATACTACACTTGCCGATTTTGGCTGCGATCACCTGGCAAATCGGTCAGTCCGCTCACTGTCCGGTGGTGAAGCGAAACGTGTTTGTATTGCCCGTGGGTTAGTAACTGATCCAGAACTGCTGCTTCTGGATGAGCCTTCTGCCTCTTTAGACTTGGGAATACGTGCCGGGATGATCGAGAAAATCAGACAATGGGCAGAAGCTAGGGGATCATCGGTAATATTAGTAAGTCATAATTTTACAGATATACTGCATTTTGCTGAGAGGGCAATAGCTTTATTTGACGGCTGTATTGTACAAGATGATAAATTGGAAACGCTCAGTCGCCAACCAGTTAACGAGCAGCTTGCAAGACTAGTAGGGATAGATAATATTATTCCGTGTCGGCTAGAACGGAGTAGCCGTGGTTGTTGGATCAAGCTCGCAAACGGAATAAAATTCTCATACCCTGGAGAAATAAAAAAGTCAATTACTGCATGTTGTCTCTCTAGCGATACTTTCAATTTTTACGATGCAAGTTCTTCAATGCAACACAAACCTTGGTCGGTAATTATTGAAGGGCTAGTAGAACGGGTTTTAAATGGTACAGGGACTTATAATATTTGGGTTAAAGTGGGAGAACAAACTTTAATCGCTAGAGTGCCTCGGAGTCATATATCCGGCAACGTGTACCGCCATGAAATGATTAAGCTGGCATTCAATGCGGCAGATGCACATTTTGTTTAAAAAATGAATTCTCATCCCTGGCTGCTCCGAACTAAGTTTATTGTGTGATTTTTACATTAAATCACACAATAAACTTCATGCAACGTCCGATTTTGATGCAGTCTGGATTAGCATTGCCGCAGCTTTTTTCGCCTGTGATGCGGTTGACCAACTTCCTTCCATCATCGCAACCACAATCGCACCTTGCACAAGCAGAAGTAGTTGTCGGGCTAACTGTTCCGGTGATGAAACTTCTGCGGATTGAACAAGGCTGAGAATGTATCGGTAGATCGATAGTTGATGCTCTAACGCCACTCGATGTCCGGGGTGGTCAGGATTGGCTAATTCAACTGTTGCATTAATGAATGCACAACCTCGGAAATCCGGTCCCTCAAACCATTGCCGTAAAGCATCAAATATTGCCAGCAGTTGTTTGGATGGGTTAGAACTAGCCTGCTCAATCGTGGTTTTCAGCCATTCGCACCATTGTTCATCCTCTTGCCGCAGCCACGCTTCAATCAATGCATCTTTTGACTTGAAGTGATTGTATAGCGACATTTTAGCAACGCCAGATTCGGCAATGATTCTGTCAATACCAACATTCCGAATGCCCTCCCGATAAAACAAGGCTGATGCTGTATTCAGGATGCGATCGTGGACAGATTTACGGGGTGTTCTCGATTTAGGCATTTAGATCACATTTTTTAATACTACTATTAGAACGCCTGATTTTTATTATGAATTCCGACAAACGTGTTTTACTTTCTTTCTTGTTAAATTCGCAAACACTGTTATCGATTGCTTGTTCTATTTTTTCATTTGCCAAAGTCTGTGGACTTCAGGAAAAGATGATCTGCAAATAACGTAATGCCCTCACCAATAACTGATCGGGGCGGACTCAATACTTCCAGATTAACCTCTCCCCCAACCCCTCTCCTGCAAGGAGAGGGGGGAATTTTTCCCCCATTCCCTTGTAGGGAAGGGGAGCCAGCGCTGCAGGAGGGTTTCCCTCCGTAGGCGACTGGCGTGGGTTAGGGGGGTTAGGTTTGCCTTATCCGAGAAGTATTGGGGGCAGGCTGATTTTTTCTAGGCAAGTGCGTGAAGACGAGTTGTGCTTTCGCGCTTTTGATTTGCATATATAAAGAATATCATACATCTGGCAAATTTACTTGCGATCGCCAATTTATTTGCTTTGAGTATTTATCGTAACAATTAATCAGAAGCGAGAGGATTATCAGCCAAGAATTGCTTTTTTGTGCTGTTGTTTCGGGGTGAGCGAGGACAAACTTGACCAAGAATTAAACCCCAATACGGTTCAGTAGTTCTTTACCTAACCGTCAACCTATGTAGAGACGTTGCATTGCAAGCGTATTGAATTAAACCCGATTGCACTTGGGCAGAAATTGAATTATTCATTGACTCATCTTTAGTTAGAATCTTCTGTCTAATCCCAGCTATTTCCCACAATATGAATGACTGCTATCTATAACAATTCTATTTAGTTTGTGAAAATTCAAACTGCCATAAACCCTGTTTATTGGGCGTTCAAAAATGATTTATACCAATTAAAAAAAGAGTGCGATACATCTTGTTGGGGCACGGCAGTGCCGTGCCCCAACCAAGTGATTCATTTGGATAAATCACTTTTTTAATTGGTATTAAGACTGCTATGTTTAGACTATTCTGTATATAATTACAGTATTTTATCCAAAATTAAAAAGACTTTTACCATAATTGTGTGGAGAGTTACTATTAATAATAAAAATCATGGTTAGGATAGTGAAAGAAAAGAAAAAGAAGAATTTTTAGACTCAAAGAATAGTCGTAAAAAAATCTTTCTTCTTCTCCGCATGTTGCTTAAGGAGCAATCAGTCATGGCGTTGAAATTATTGAAGTGCGACGAAACGATTCCGGAACGGCAAAAGCACACATATATTAAAGAAAAGGGAGAAGATACAACCGACTTTC
>CAZZYE010000496.1:0-6076 GCA_964658145.1 uncultured Stigonema sp. | reverse complement strand
GCGCTCGACGCGGCTACGCCGCGCCATTGCTTGTGCCAGTTGCGTAAGTCCTGTATAAACTACTCCTCTACAAATAAAAAGTTATAAAATTGACATTGCTTCCACAACAGGTAGTCCTCTAAAAGAGGACTTACGCTTTGAGCCAAGACTTGAAGTCCTTGGCAGATGTGGTATCAGTCCAAAAATACTGAGTAATTTTTTTCATGTATTATTTGGCTAGTACAAGATGTTAGTTTACAAAAACCTTAAGTTGAAATCAACTTGCTAAAGTTGCCTGGTGTAAGTGGGGAAAAGTCTGTAAACTAATATGTAACAATTCCATCGCGCTTTATAAATAACTCGTTATGTGCATTCACTACATATGACCCAGACCATCAGATTGAAGCCATATTGTGTTACGACAGTTGTCTTGAAGGCAAGTGGGGTTTGGCAGACAAAGAATTAGCAAAACTTATTGCCAAAGTGGCAGAAAAAAATCCGCACATTTGAATAGGCACGGCGATCTTCTTCCATAGCTCTTAGCTTACCAGATTCAGCAGAATGGCAAAATCTGATTGAAGTTCAGGCTATTTATCCAAAAGCCGAAGCCGTTGGTAACTTCACCCTCGTTTAATATTAAAGGAAATATAGCAATCCTATTTGAGTTACAAATTTGTCGTCCCTCAGAAACCCGGTTTCGTAAGACAATACCCTCGCCAAAAAAAGGACGGCAAAAAGTCGGATTGACTCCGAATTAAAATGTAAGCCTTATATATCAAGGTTTTAACCAGGCATAAGGGATCGCCATAAATTACTATTTTTTGCCGACTCACAATAAACCTTGTTCGCAAATAGCATATCCGGTTTATCAGCCTCACTCTAGAGGTAAAACTCAAAGTTTTAGTGTTCAAGCGGCGTCCCAAAGCCTATATATAGCGTGAGGGAATTGGCGAAGGTATTGGTAAGAGTTACCGGGTTTCTCGAAGGAGCGCGAATCATTTAGGACTGCTATAACTACCGCTTAATTGTGGATATTGTTGACAAAATTCAAAGAATCTATATTAAATATGTTCTAACTTACGGCGAATATGATAAGGATAAATGGAAAAATGACCCGTACTTTTAATCCTGAATATTACGGTAAACTGCTAGCCTCCTTCTGGGTCAAAAACAATAGTTCATGAGACACAAATGGTTATCTATTGTAGGCATTGGCGAAGATGGGTTGTTGGGGTTGAGTCCAGCAGCCCGTTCTTTAGTTTCACAAGCCCAAGTTATTGTTGGGGGCGATCGCCATTTGGCAATGCTCCCTACAGACGATAAGCGCGAGAAATTAGCCTGGACATCTCCTATTGGTGCCTCAGTAGAGGAGATTATCCGTCGTCGGGGTCAGTCGGTCTGTGTGCTGGCAAGTGGCGATCCGATGTGCTATGGCATCGGTGTGACTCTAACGCGGCGGCTTCCAGTAACAGAGATGACAATTATCCCAGCGCCTTCAGCTTTCAGCCTCGCTTGTGCCAGACTTGGATGGTCTTTGGCTGAGGTGGAAACCTTAAGCTTGAACGGTCGTCCACCTTCCCTGCTCCAGTCTTACATTTATGCTGGAGCACGGCTATTGATTTTGAGTGAGGGAAAATCTACACCTGCGCTTGTCGCCCAAATGTTAACTCAACGTGGTTTTGGCAGGAGTCAGATCACTGTATTGGAACGCATGGGCGGCGATCAAGAACGAATCGTAGAAGGTACGGCTTCATCTTGGACTGAAACAGAACTCGCCAATCTGAATACGATCGCAGTTCATTGTACTGCCGATCCTGGAGTTGTTTGTTTGCCCTCCCTACCGGGACTGCCGGATAGCGCTTATCACCACGATGGGCAGTTAACTAAGCGCGAGGTTAGGGCAATCACCCTAGCAGCCTTGGCTCCCATACCAGGAGAACTGCTGTGGGATGTGGGCGCGGGTTGTGGCTCAATTTCTATTGAATGGATGCGCAGCCATTCTCGGTGTCGGGCGATCGCTATTGAACAGAACTCGTCTAGACTGCAGTACATTGCTGACAACGCCGCTGCCCTTGGAACCCCGAATATCCAAATTATTGAGGGTGAAGCACCAACTGTTCTCAAAGACTTGCCCACACCTGACGCTATCTTTATTGGTGGTGGGGTCACAGCAGATGGACTTTTCGAGGAGTGCTGGACAGCCTTGCGTTCAGGCGGACGCTTGGTTGCCAATGTCGTGACAGTAGAGGGTGAGCGGAAGTTACTGGAATGGCACGAACACAAGGGCGGCAATTTGACTCGCATCGCCATCCAGCATGCTGAGCCTCTTGGCAAATTTTTGGGTTGGCGAGCTATGGCACCTGTAACCCAGTGGATAGTGGTAAAGCCATGAACTAAATGAGCGTTGCTTCGAGGAGAGAGTTTAATGTCTGTGCCTAATGGTCTTTCGTTTCATTCCACCAGAGACGACTTATCGGGAGTTGCAACAGAAGTAATTGTTCTCTCAAGCCGGGAGCAGTGATGGAAAGGGTTGGAGATGGAACTCGTCCAATTTAGTGACAACCTCAAGGAGTTGAGTGTTGCTCCTTTGCCTAGTTTTAGAACCAATCGGGGTTGGCTCTTTTTATGTAGAGAGCCTCACTAGCTACATTGCCCGTTTAAAATTAACAATTTAGCACGATATGTATGTTCATAACCGCCTCTAACTCAATTGAGCTTTGCACTTTTTTTCTCCTTTCGCACGGAAAAGAATAGGACAACCGCCAGTAAGATAAAGGCGATCGCCGAAGCAAAGCCTCTTGGCAGTGATAGACCACCATCTTTGATTGGTTTGGTCAGAAAATCTCCAAAGGTGGCTCCGAAGGGGCGCGTAAAAATAAACGCGAACCAGAATAAAAGAACATAATTTAAAGAAGTTAGATAGTGAAGGGCAATGACAACACCAATGACGCTGGCTGTTACAAATGCGCCCTGTACATAACTCAGTCCCAAGTTGCTTGTCAGAAAATCACCAAAAGCCGTTCCCAAACTGTTGGAGAAGACAATGGCTAGCCAATAGGTAGTCTCTGCATCTTTCCTCACGATTGGATAAACGCTTAAATCTCGATCCCGGTAGTACCAGATGCTAAGAACGGTTAGAAGACCAGCTACCAGGATCAGTGAACCCACTGCGTACCCCAGCCCCAAAGACCGATCCATCAGGTCTGAAACTTCGGTTCCAGCTGTGGTTGTAGCGATAATGGCTGCCCAATAAAGGGCTGGACGATATCTGTCGGATTGAATTTGAAAAAACAGGAGAATGCCCAGGATGGCAAACGTTACCGCAAACGCTATATAATACCCTAATCCTAAAGACATGCGCGCTGCCTCACCGCTGCGCGTCTACGCCACTCTTTACCCGTTCCGTCAAAGTTTTCCCAACGTGAGGTGGAATATGCAAGTAAGTTCCATCGTCAAGGATGAAACCTTTGGGTTCTCCCTTATGACCAACAGCCTAGTCATACTCCCTTCAATATGCATAGGCTCTCCTAGCTTAGGTTCAGGTGGTGGGGGTTGGTCCACAACAGTTTGACCAGTCTGGGCATTCTTGAAGCTTTGAGTGCGTCCGACCCTAATGGTGACTCTTCGCCTGGTTCCACCAAGGCTTCAATAGTATTACCAGGCTTGACTGCTTGCTGAAGGGCAGCTGAGCAATGCGGTGGCAGGTGCAGCTGTTTTCCATCTTGAAGTAGCAAGCCATCTACTTGACCTGCTTTGTTCAGGAGGTAAGCCTTGACTGTGCCGTTAATGTTGGTTAAGTCTTTCTTGGTCATGGCGTCAAAATTGAACGTTACTCATCTCCTCTGTGCAATTTTCGTGCCATTAACACAATTAGTTGGCAAACAGAGACACTTGGCATGGTTTTTGCATGAAAGCTTAATGACGATGATCGTCACCACTAAAATTGAGGTAACAACAAATGCCACCGCACATTGAGCAGCAAATAAAGATCCGCCAACTGACCAAAGTCCAAGCATCTTGGACTGAGCAGGAACGTGGAGAACCTGGAGATTTTACATTTCAATTGATTCTTGACAACGGGGTAGATGAATATGTCATCCGTCCCACAGCGCCAGATGCCCATGTGCTGCTACAGCTATTGAAGAGCAGTTCTAACGCGACCTTCGACTTAGAGCGCAAGGTGCTGATGTTCGGTAGCATATCCGCAAGTTAATCGCCAAACACAGGTACTTAGTACTTACAGCAGTTTTCAATTTACCCTCGTTCCCAGGTTCCACCTTGGAACGAGTCTTGGAAATTAATTGAATGGAAACCCGCTCTATTCGCACCACCACATCTACATGAAAATCGGTATCTACCTCTTCATCATCATCGGCGGCCTGCTCCAGGCCTGCGGCTCGGCCATGAACGCGCAGCTTTATCGCTCGTTGAAAAACCCATGGCTCGCCTCACTGGTTTCTTTCGGTCTCATCGTCGCCTTTTTCGTTTGCGCCGTCGCCGTCGTCCCGAAGCCGCTGCCATCCCTCCAAGATATCCAGCAAATGCCTTGGTGGGCACCCTTGGCTGGGTTAGTCGGCGCGGTGGCAGTGTATGCGGGGCTGAAGCTCGTCGGCGAGGTCGGCACAGGTACTTACACCGCGCTTAACGTCAGCGCCGCGATCATCATGTCCATCGTCATTGACAACTTCGGCTTGTTGCGCGTCGAGCAGCACCCCTTTAACTTGATGCGCGGTCTGGGCGCGCTCCTGCTGATCGTTGGCGTCGCGCTGATCTCGCGCTTTTAGGAGGTTGAGCCGAAATGTTTGCAAGTGCGATTATCATTGACAAAATATCCTCGGATTTACCCCTATAATCACAAGAGCGTCCCTACGGACATTATCAGCCCCAACCAGCCCAGCAACTGGAAACCAATAGGCGGCGGTAGCGGAGTGGATGCACGAACTGCAACCATGTAAGAACCCAAGTTGCTAGTTATGCTGTAGGACTCTCGCAACGAGGTCATTTAAGCAATAAAATCCCCTCCAGCAGAGAAATTAGTTATGGTTTATGCGTGGGGAAATTATTGCCATCTATGCGCTTCCCTGATGACCTGCTGAAAGCGTCCGCATTGCGAACGGTGCAACTTCGGAGTGCGCGATCGCCTGAACCTATGGTTACGAAGTTTCCGAACCGTAACGTATTCGCCGCTTCTAAAGCGAGTTTGGGCTTCATCTGGGCTTAATTTTTGTTTAAGTCCCGTTAGTGGTGCGTTACGAAGAGCGCTAACGCACCCTACTACAGGATAATTTATTTTTTGGAGTTCTCTTATATTTCCAGCTTACCCATCAGCCACGCCAACGCACTGTCAACATCAGCAACTTGTTCTCCTGGCGGCGTAGCTGGACGGTTTACCATCACAATCTTCACGCTAAGTTCACGCGCTGCAATAATCTTGGCAGAGGTAGCTTCCCCGCCACTATTTTTACTCACGATGGTATCGATTTCGTGCTGTCGCAGGATTTCTCTCTCATGTTCTAGGGCAAAGGGTCCGCGATCGCACAATAACATCCCGAGGGGCATCAAAGCATCAGGTGCAGGAGGATCGATCAGCCGCATGAGGAACCAGATATCATCCAAACTCGCAAAGGCGGCAAGTTGCTGCCTACCTACTGTCAAGAATACCCGCTTTGCCTGGTTAGGTAGAGCTGCTGCTGCTGCTTCAACGCTGTCCACTTCCAGCCAGCGATCGCCCTTCACCTTTTGCCACGCTGGACGAACCAGCATCAAATGCTGTAGTCGAACTGCTGCTGCTGCTGCTGCTGCATTGAAGGAAATCTGAGTAGCAAAGGGATGGGTGGCGTCAATCAAAAAGTCGATCTGCATGTCGCGTAGGTAGTCAGCCAGTCCTACTTCACCACCGAACCCCCCAATGCGAACATGACCTGTCGGCACAGACGGTTTACGGGTGCGTCCAGCTAGAGACGTAATTACCTCAATTCCTTTGATAGTTGAGGCTTTCATCGCCAGTTCTGCTGCATCCCCTGTCCCACCAAGAATCAGAACCCGGATCATATAATTTAGCCATAATATAGCAATCCTATTTGATTTTCAAATAACA
>CAZZYE010000495.1:283-6099 GCA_964658145.1 uncultured Stigonema sp. | reverse complement strand
TACATCAGGGACAATTAATAGCTTGACGTTCTCCCCCGCTAACGCCCTGATGTTGACTCCTATTTCCTGGAATCTTTACAGCGGAATTAACCAAGGAGCAATTGCACTCTTTGCTATCGGCCTGATATTCGCAGAGAAACCGTACAACAAGATAAACTAAGGATTCATGCCATCAGAGATTCTATTTGATATCACCTCGATCTAGCCATGAATACCGAAAATATTTCAGATAATAACCTTAAATCTCTCATCGAAATGGCGTTGCAGAAGCATCAGTCAGGTCAATGGGGTGAAGCTGAATCTTTATACAAACAGATATTACAACATATTCAACCAGAATTAGAAAACCAATATCAGGCGATCGCCAGTAGTAATTTAGGAAGTATATTTGAGCAACAGGGCTTTCTTGACGCAGCCCTAAAGTCCTACCAACAAGCTTTAAGGCTTAAACCTGACTATGCTGAGGCTCATTACAATTTAGGAAATGTCCTCCAGAAACAGGGCTTTTTAGAGGCAGCCGTAGAATCATACCAGCAAGCACTAAAAATTAAACCTGACTATGCTGAGGCTTATAACAATTTAGGAAATGTCCTCGAAAAACAGGACTTTTTAGAGGCTGCCTTAGAGTCATACCAAAAAGCTCTAACCTTCAAACCTGACTATGCTCAAGCTTATTACAATTTGGGAAATGTCTTCCGGCAACAGGGCAATTTAGAGGCAGCCGTAGAATCATACCAGCAAGCATTAAAAATTAAACCTGACTATGCTCAGGCTTATGACAATTTAGGGAATGTCTTCCGGCAACAGGGCAATTTAGAGGCAGCCGTAGAATCATACCAGCAAGCATTAAACATTAAACCAGATTATGCTCAGGCTCATTACCACTTGGGAAATGCACTCAAGCTACAGGGCAATCTAGAGGCAGCTTTAAAGTCCTACCAGCAAGCCATAAGTCTCAACCTTAATTATGCCGAAGTTCATCAGAACTTGGGAAATACACTCTACGAACAGGGCAATCTAGAGGCAGCTATAGAATCATACCATCAAGCTTTACGCCTTCAACCTGACTTTGCTCCAGCCAAATTTGGAATTGTCATCGGTCAACTGCCGATTATTTATTCAAGTTTAGCTCAAATAAATCTCCAGCGCAATAATTATCAACAACACCTTCAAGATTTAGCTCAAAGCTATAAACAAGCCAGCCCTAAAGAGCAAGAATTGGCGGCGGATGCTGTAGGTTCATTACAACCTTTTTATTTGGCTTATCAAGGCTTAAATGACCGGACTTTACAGCAAATATATGGGGAAATGATTGTTCAGCTGATGTCGAGTCGCTATCCCCAGTGGAGTCAGCCTATTGCACTGCCAGAATTGCCAGCCAATGAAAAAATTCGCATTGGTTTTGTTTCGAGATTTTTTTACAATCATTCTAATTGGAAAATCCCAATTAAGGGTTGGGTAGAAAACCTGGATAGGAGTGAGTTTGAATTATTTGGATATTACACTGGCTCAAAACGAGATCGGGAGACTGTCACAGCAACGAAAGTGTTTGACAAATTTACTCCTGGACCACTGCACTTGGAACAATGGTGTGAGTTAATTCAACTCGACAAGCTACACATTCTGATTTTTCCAGAATTCGGGATGGACCCGATGACAGTTGAGTTGGGTTGCTTAAGATTGGCTCCCATTCAAATGACGTCTTGGGGACACCCTGATACTAGTGGGCTACCAACGATTGACTACTACTTGAGCAGTACCTGCATGGAACCAGAAAATGCTCAAGAATACTCTACAGAAAAGTTAGTTAAATTGCCCAATTTATCGATTTATTATACGCCTTTGGCAATTCAACCTCAAGTCATAAACAAAAAAGAAATAGGCATCAAAAATGACGAAGTTATGTTCTGGTGCTGTCAATCATTATTCAAGTATTTACCTCAAAATGATGATGTATTTCCGCGAATTGCCAAAGATTTAGGGAGTTGCAAGTTTGTATTTATTCAATATGACAAAGGCGAATATGTGACGGAGGTGTTTCAGCAGCGGTTAAGCGGTGCTTTTCAGGATAATGGGCTGAATTACCAAGACTACTGCATATTTTTGCCTCCTTTAGATCCGAGAAAGTTTGCCGGAATGGCAGCGATCGCGGATGTCTTCCTGGATAGCATCGGTTGGTCGGGATGCAACTCGACAATGGAAGCGATCGCCCATAATTTACCAGTCGTCACCTTGCCAGGAGACCTGATGCGGGGACGGCATACTATGGCAATGCTGAAAATAATGGGCATAGAAGAGACGATAGCGGCGACGAAAGATGAGTATGTGCTCAAGTCAATTCGTCTGGGGCAAGATGCTGAATATCGTCAACAGATTAAGAAGCAAGTTGCTGAGAATAAATATAAGTTATATCGCGACTTAAAACCAGTCAGAGCACTGGAAGATTTTCTTTTGAATGCAGTTGGGAAATCCCGAATCAATCAATCGGATCGGGATAATGATTTAGACTTAGATGTTCAATTTCTCATCAAGACCGCTGTTGAGAAACAGCAGTTAAATAAATTGTCTGAAGCTGAATCTGTCTACAAACAAATATTACAAATTCAGCCCAATCATATTGTCGCTCAAGTCTCCTTAGCAGAACTATTGGAAGCGCAAAGTAAATTAGACGAGGCGATCGTTGCTTACCAAAAAGTTTTAAACATAAAGCCCAATACCTTCATAGCTTCTGCAGCACTGAACAACTTGGGAAATATCCTCAAGGAACAGGGCAAGTTAGAGGCAGCAGTAGAGTCCTACCAGCAAGCTATACAAATCGACTCTAGCCATGCCTCTTATTATCACAATTTGGGAAATACATTCTCTGCACAAGGTAAGTTAGAGGCAGGAGTAGATGCCTACCAGCAAGCCTTAAACATCATCCCTGACTATGCTCCAGGCTTATTTGGCATTTGTATGAGTCAGCTGGCGATTATTTATTCCGGTGTTGACGAAATTCAGTTGCGGCGAAATAATTATCAGCAACGTCTCCAAAATTTAGCAAAACACTATCAAGTAGCTACTCTCGAACAAAGAGCAGAGGCGGTTAAAGCTATCGCTTCAGCGCAGCCTTTTTATTTGGCTTATCAAGGCTTAAATGACCGGACTTTACAGCAAATATATGGGGAAATGATAGTTCAGCTGATGTCGAGTCGCTATCCCCAGTGGAGTCAGCCTATTGCACTGCCGCAGTTAGCAGCCAAGGAAAAAATTCGCATTGGTTTTGTTTCCGGATTTTTTTACAATCATTCTAATTGGAAAATCCCAATTAAGGGTTGGATAGAAAACCTGGATAAGAGTGAGTTTGAATTATTTGGGTATCATACTAACTCAAAACGAGATCGGGAGACTGTCACAGCAGCGAAAGTGTTTGACAAATTTACTACTGGACCACTAAAGCTAGAACAATGGTGTGAGTTAATTCAACTCGACAAGCTACACATTCTGATTTTTCCGGAATTTGGGATGGACCCGATGACAGTTAAGTTGGGTTGCTTAAGATTAGCTCCCATTCAAATGACATCGTGGGGACACCCTGATACCAGTGGGCTACCAACGATTGACTACTACTTAAGTAGTACCTGCATGGAACCGGAAAATGCACAAGAGCATTATACCGAGCAGTTAGTGAGATTGCCCAATTTATCAATTCACTACACGCCGTTGGCAATTCAACCGCAAGCAATCAGTAAACGGCAAATTGGCATTGCCGAGTCCGAAATCATGTTCTGGTGCTGCCAATCCTTATTTAAGTATTTACCGCAACATGATGATGTCTTTGCGCGAATTGCCAAGGACTTAGTTAAGTGTAAATTTGTCTTTATTGAAGCACCACAAGGCGAATATGTGACCGAAGTCTTTCGCCAACGGTTAAGACAAGCTTTTGCGGAATTCGGACTCAATTATCAAGACTACTGCATTTTTTCGCCTCGCTTAGATGTCACGGAGTTTGCCAGCACCACCGCCATCGCCGATGTCTTCTTGGATAGCATCGGTTGGTCGGGATGCAACTCGACGTTGGAAGCGATCGCCCATAATATACCAGTCGTTACCTTACCAGGAGACCTGATGCGGGGACGGCATACTATGGCAATGCTGAAAATAATGGGTATTGAAGAGACGATCGCTGCAACTAAAGAAGATTATGTGAAAATTGCCATCCGTGTGGGGCAAGATGCAGAATATCGTCAACAGATCTCAAAGCTTGTTGCTGACAATAAATATAAGTTATATGGCGACTTAAAACCAGTCAGAGCACTGGAAGAATTTCTTTTACAGGTTGTCAATAAGCCCAGACGATTTGGCGCTAAAGAAGTGGCTGAAACTCTCCAACTCGCAGTTCAACACCATCGAGCCAATCGCTTAGACGAGGCACAACTGCTATATCGTCAAGTTCTGGAACTCCAACCTGACCACCCGGAAGCTTTATACAGTTTAGGTATGCTGGCGCAGCAGTTGGGGCAACTCCAAACCGCTCAACAGTTGCTTAGTGCTGCAACGCAAGTCCAGCCTGATGTTAAGACTTGGTTCAGTTTAGGTAATTTGCACGCTTCTCAAGAACAGTATGCTGAAGCAGTCATCGCTTACCGTCAAGCTCTAACCCGAAGACCAGACTCACTACCAATTTACAACAACTTGGGCTATGCTCTGCAACAACTTGGACTATTTGACGAAGCAATTAACTGCTATCAAAAAGCCCTAGAGTTGAAGCCAGACTCTATAGAAGCAGAAGCGAGTTTGGGGAATGCGCTGTACGCAATCGGCAAGCTCTCACCAGAGAAACAACTCCACTATGCACAATTGAATCACAAGTTGGGTAATGCCCGGAAAAATGCTGGTGATTTGAAGACAGCCGGGGCATATTATCGACAATGGTTAAAGCTGATTAATCCCCACTACTCCCAAGCCGTGGAAGCATACCAGAATGCTGAAACTACTCACTCGGCGTTAGTAACACCACCAATTCCCCAAACAGAGGTCACTGTCGGAGCTTATCAGTTTCCCGCTATTCCACCCGTATCTGACGGTGAGACGCGACCTTTCTGGAGTGTGGTGGTAACTGTATATAACCGCACCGACTATCTGCTCGAATGTCTTACTAGCGTTCTAGCACAATGGCCTGGAGAGGAGGAGATGGAAATTTTGGTCATGGATAATGCTAGTCAGACATCAGTGTTTGAACTGGTAAATGAGATTGGGGAAGGAGTGGTGCATTATTACCGAAACCCCCAAAATATTGGTGCGGTGAGAAATTTCAACACAGGTGTTGTCAACAGCCGTGGTAAGTGGATTCATATACTTAACGATGATGACTGTGTCCTTCCTGGTTTTTATGCCCAGCTTCAGCAGAGTCTAGAGGGATGTCCAGATTCTATCGGTGCTGCTTTTACAGGATATGAAAATATTAATGAGCAGGGGCGCGTCATTTTCTCCCCACAGTTGTACGGGAAGCAGGGGGGAATTCCTCAGGATTGGCTACAGCGAATTGGTGTATTCAATCCATTGAATATGTGTGCGGTAGTCATTCGTCGGGAAGCCCATGAACGATTAGGTGGATATCTTCCTGAGTTGACGTACACGCCCGACTGGGAACTTTATAAACGCATTGCTGTTTTTTATGATTGGTGGCATGAACCAGAAATTTTAGCTCACTACCGTCAACATTCCCAGAATCTAACAATTGAAAATTTGTTATCTGGCGTTGAGTCGGCATCCATCCGCCAAGCGATCCTCATATCCCAAAGTTATCTCCCGGCTGAGTATTGTGCAGAAATTAC
>CAZZYE010000495.1:0-273 GCA_964658145.1 uncultured Stigonema sp. | reverse complement strand
AATTACAGCAAAAGCCCGTAGCCACTACTTTAATATTTGTTTAGCAAATGCGAAAACGTCCCTAAAGGCTGGCAATGTTTGTGGTGCTTTTCGTCTAATCCAAGAAACTCTCAAACTTGATGGGTCTGAGCAAGCGGTAGCAAAGTTATTCGCCTGGTTAACTCAAGAGGAAGCAGCTCCCCTGCGAGCAGAAATTGTTTCTAAGTTGCTATCAATACCTGTAGACCAGGAAGACAAATAAATGCGAGGGGATTGCTTACTAGCAGCTAGCTA
>CAZZYE010000494.1:0-6126 GCA_964658145.1 uncultured Stigonema sp. | reverse complement strand
TGGATACACTCAAACAGGAGACAAGCATGATTCACGCATATGCAGCCAAAACAGCAGGCGGAACACTGGAGCCATTTGAATACGATCCAGGTCTGCTGAAAGACAAATTCGTAGAAATCAATGTGGAGTATTGCGGGATTTGCTACAGCGACCATTCGTATGTTGAAGAATGACTGGGGTATTAGCCAATACCCTCTCGTGCCGGGTCATGAAGTCGTGGGAACCGTTGCCGCAGTTGGCGATCGCGTGACAACCATTGAAATAGGACAGCGCGTCGGTAATGGTTGGTTTTCCCATTCTTGTCTGCACTGCGAGTGGTGCATGTCCGGCAATCACAATTTGTGTTTAACAGCAGAGCAAACTATCGTAGGTCGGTACGGAGGCAATGCTTACAAGGTGCGGGCATATGAAGAATGGGTAACTCCTTTGCCAAAAGGGATTGATCCAGCTAAGGTAGGTCCGTTGTTCTGTGGTGGCATTACCGTGTTTAATCCCCTTGTTCAATTTGATGTGAAACCAACCGACCGAGTCGCTGTGATTGGCATTGGTGGTCTTGGACATATAGCATTACAGTTTCTGCGAGCTTGGGGATGTGATGTCACTGCTTTTTCAACGAATCCTGACAAAGAATCTGAAGCTCGTAAATTGGGCGTCACCCACTTTGTTAACTCTCGTAATGCTAAAGCGATTGAGGCAGTTGCCAACTCGTTTGATTTCATTCTCTCGACCGTGAATGCGGATCTGGATTGGGGAATGTACATCAACGCGCTGCGTCCCGGCATGACGATTACACTTTGTTGGAGTTGTGCCGAATGCAATTCAAGCAAATGCTTTCCCCTTAATATTTGGACAAAAATCCTTATCTGGCACACCACTTGGTAGTCCGACAACAACCGCGCTCATTGCTCGATTTCGCTGCCCGTCATGGCATTGAGCCTGTCACAGAAACGTTTGCTTTCAGTCAATGGAAAAAGTGTTTGGAGTTGCAATATTGGCTGTAGCCCTCAAAATGATATTTTCACGTTAAGATTCACAATTTCATAGAGTTTTGCACTTTCAATGCTGTTCTCGTCTTATCTTGAAGGACATTAAAAGATTTTGCTCATCGGGAGTAGCTTACTACCCACCGCAGAATAACCCGCAATCGAGAGGTCAGTGATGCCAACTGCAACGGACTTTAAAGACTACTATGCAATCTTGTTTGTGAGCAAAACCTCAACCCCTGAAGAAATTAAACGGGCTTACCGCAAGTTTGCCCGCAAGTACCATCCTGACCTCAATCCTGGAGACAAAGACGTAGAGGCAAAGTTCAAAGACCTGAACTTAGTCGGAGCCGCAATGGTGCTAGATATGGCTCAGGAAATTGCCCAATTACGGGCACAGATCAACTTGTATCAGGCTCATCCATTGAACGCGTTATGAGGTATCTGAACCAACGGTCAAAGCCAGCGTTAGATCAGGAGCGCAGCGAAGTGCTGCAACAGTTGGGAGATTGGCTATGTGGTGGGGTTAACCGTGATCGTCACCCTAATTGGAGCGGCTGGAATTTATGCGTTTGAACGCCAACTTTCTGATGGCACTGGTATCACTGACTATGGGACTGCCCTGTGGTGGACAGCAATGGTGATGACCACGATGGGATCTGATTACTTTCCGAAAACGGCAGAAGGGCGGGTGCTATGCTTTCAAAAGAGCGCTGTATGCGTTTGCGGTAAGTGGTTATGTGACGGCAACCCTGGCAACATTCTTTGTTGATCAGGATGCCGAGAACGATGAAGCGGAACTAGCGGGTGCAAAATCAATTCAAGCCCTGCAAGTAGAAATTACCGCACTGCGAACTGAGATTCAAGCCTTAGCACGACGAAATTTAGACCCATAACTTGCTAAGAAACAAGAATTCGACAAGTATCGGGCAAAGCTCAGCCCTTTTTTATAAAATCAATCCGTCGAACTTACGTCCATTTAACAATTCAAAGGAAACTATTTTATGAAGACGTTAAAAAAGACTGCCAATTCATCCAAAAAGCCTAAAACGAGATCTAGCCCGTCTGTAGATTCTTCCATTGCGCTTATCGATATCGCTCAGCTTGATGTGGATGAAGTTTTGCACTTATTAGACACGAATGAGTCGGGGCTTTCTGAGACTGAAGCCAAGCGGCGGTTAGGGAAATCCGGGCTGAATGAGATCGCCCGCGAAAAACCGATCAAGTGGTATATCCAACTGCTGAAAACGGTGACTAATCCCCTCTCGCTTTTACTCATTGTTCTGGCGACGATTTCACTGTTAACTGGCAGTCCGACAGCCGCCCTCATCATTTTTATAATGGTGATTTTCGGTGGGTTGCTGCGCTTTTCACAAGAATTTCAGTCGAACAAAGCCGCCGAAAAGCTGCGGCAAATGGTAAGCACAACGGCAACGGTGAGTCGCAAGGATGCCATTAAAGATGCTGCACCGAAAGAAAATCCGGGAATAACAGCAGGAAAAGAAATTGCGGTGAAGCTACTGGTGCCTGGTGATGTCATCTTTCTTTCAGCCGGAGATATGATTCCAGCCGATGTCAGGCTGATTGCTGCGAAGGATTTATTCCTCAGTCAGTCAACCCTCACTGGGGAGTCTCTACCCGCTGAAAAACACGCACTCCTCCCCGATGACAAGGAGAAAAACCCACTGGAGCTAGTCAATCTCTGTTTTATGGGCACCACGGTAGTCAGTGGTTCTGGAACAGCCGTTGTCGCAGAAACTGGTAGTCATACTTATCTAGCATCACTGGCTAAAACCGTCAGCGGACGCAAACCACGAACGAGCTTTGACAAAGGTGTGAATGGCGTGACCATGCTGCTGTTGCGCTTTATGCTGATCATGGCTCCACTAGTCTTTGTGATCAATGGAGTGGTTAAAGGCAATTGGGTTGAGGCATTCACATTCGCTTTATCTGTTGCTGTGGGGCTGGCTCCAGAAATGTTGCCTGTGATTGTCACGGCGAATTTAGCGAAGGGGGCGATCGCCATGTCTAACAAAAAGGTGATTGTCAAAAACATTGATGCGATTCAAGACTTTGGCTCCATGAATATTTTGTGTACTGACAAAACAGGCACCCTGACCCAAGACAAAATCGTCTTGCAGAGGCACTTAGATCCCTACGGTCAAGAGAGTACAGATGTACTCAAATATGCCTATCTAAATAGCTTTTACCAGACTGGCTTAAAAAATTTATTGGATGTCGCCGTTCTTGATCGCAATCAAGAACTTGAATCTTTAGACGTTAAGAAAAACTACCAGAAATTTGATGAAATTCCTTTTGACTTTGTGCGTCGTCGCATGTCTGTTGTCGTCGAAGAAATGGGAAAACAGCATGTGCTGATTTGCAAAGGTGCAGTTGAAGAAGTCCTAAAAGTCTGCACCCAACTCAAAGTCGATGGCAAGGTTTTGCCAATGGATGAGTCAGTCCGCACCAAGGTTGCCGATTTACAACAAAAACTAAACTCTGAAGGGTTACGGGTAATCGCGGTGGCATACAAAGTGACGCCACCAAATCAATCACATTACGCCATTACTGATGAGAGTGATTTGGTTCTGTTGGGCAACATTGCGTTTCTCGATCCGCCCAAAGATTCCGCTGGTCAAGCGATTAAAGCCCTCAAGCGCAATGGAGTCGATGTAAAAATTATCACCGGGGATAATGAAATCATTACTCGTAAAATCTGCAAAGATGTTGGCTTGCCTGTCCAAAACGTCTTGTTAGGTAGCAATATTGAATCTTTATCGGATGATGAATTAGCCTTAAAAGCTGCCAACACAACCATTTTTGCCAAATTCTCTCCAACCCAAAAAGCCAAAGTTATTCAGGTGCTGCGAAAAAAAGGCAACATTGTGGGATACATGGGAGATGGCATCAATGATGCAGCCGCTTTGCGGTCGGCAGATGTGGGCATCTCAGTTGATACGGCAGTCGATATTGCCAAAGAGTCGGCAGACATCATTTTGTTAGAAAAAAACTTGTTAATCCTGGAATCTGGGGTAATCGAAGGTCGCAAGACTTTTGCTAACATAAACAAATACATCAGAATGGGTACTAGCTCTAACTTTGGCAATATGTTTAGCGTCTTGGGTGCGAGTGCGATTCTGCCATTTTTACCGATGCAGCCAGTGCAGATATTGATAAATAATCTCCTCTACGACTTTTCGCAAACGGGCATCCCCTTCGATCAAGTGGATCACGAAGACCTAGTCAAGCCGCCGAAGTGGAAAATTGATAATATTCGGCGATTTATGATCTTCATCGGTCCGATTAGCTCCATTTTCGACTATTGCACCTACGCCCTGATGTGGTTTGTCTTTGGGGCGACCTCTGTAGACAATCAAGCTTTGTTCCAAACGGGTTGGTTTGTGGAAAGTCTGATGACTCAAACACTGATTGTCCATGTCATTCGCACAGCTAAGGTTCCTTTTTTCCAAAGTTGGGCTTCTTTACCCATGCTGCTGATCACCGCCACTGTTATGGGAGTCGGAATGTATCTGCCATTTTCTCCGATTGCAGCCAGTTTAGGGTTTGTTCCCTTGCCAGCCGTTTATTTTCTCTGGTTAGCTTTAATCCTAACTTGCTATTGCGTATTGACTCAATTTGTGAAAACTTGGTTCATCAAGAAATATGGATATACCTAATAACCTGTGGCAACCGCTACATAAAAGCTAGACATACTAGGACAATCCTTGTCCTAGTATGTCGGTTTAACTTCCTAGACTGGGTGCGAAAAAACGCTCTTTGTAGCGATCGTCTCCCAAGGGGAGACGAGTCGCGCTCCTCCGTCGCCCCTTGGGCGAAAGGGGGCGAACGAGTCTTCGCCCAAGGGGCGACGCAAGGAACGCGAACTAGACGTTGGGCGAAAGGGGGCGAATCGCGCTTATGTGCAATATCGTTGCCTAAAGAAAGCGGTGAAAGTCCTGCGGCGACTCTGAAGAGGAAGTTGTTGGTAAGAGCAATTATGTTTTAGCAAGCGAATGAAATCGCGTGTGATTTGTATAAGTTCTACTAAAACATTCCAAAGGTAGAGATGATATTGGGCAAATTTTGTAAACATTCAATTGACAGCAAAAGAAACCATAGCTCTCGATTCAATCGAAACTTGACTCGGTTCAGACAAAGGTAAAAGCTAAGTTTCTTGAATTCTACGAGTAACGGGTCTGGCTCAGAAAACAAGAGCGAAAAATCAAGTTTCTTGACCATCGTGCGGACAAATCGTAATAAAGGAAACAAACTCATGACATATACACATACGATTGTTGGTCATTTCCCCGACCACGCAGAAGCAGAAAGGGTTGTATTGGAGCTGCAAAAAGAAGGCTTCGATATGCAAAAACTCTCGATCATTGGCAAAGACTACCGGACTACTGAACATGTGCGTGGATTTCTCACCTGGAAAGATACAGCCAAAGCTGGAGCCTCAGGAGGTGCTTATTTTGGTAGCTTCGTCGGAGGTTTATTTGGCATTTTAGCAGGGGCGGGAGTGTTGTTTATTCCCGGAATAGCTCCGATTGTCATTGCAGGTCCCATTGCTGGAGTGTTGGCGGGTTGGTTGGAAGGAACGCTTGTTGGTGGCGCTGGGGCTGCTGCTGTTGGAGGACTGGCGGGTGCCTTGGGGGGGTTAGGAATCCCGAAGCACGAGCTACTAAAGTACGAGACTAAAATCCAAGCAGGCGAGTTCATGATCCTTTTGACAGGCAGCGACTCGGATGTCAGTTGGGCGAAGCAGATGCTAGACAGAATCAGTCATGAAATCACGTTGTCGGTCCCTGTCTAAGGCTTTGAACTATTAACCTGGCAACAATAGATTAAGCCGTAGGGTGGGCAATGCTAGCCCGCGTCTTGGTGGCTCAAAAACGCGCGAAAATTTTGTTCAATTTTCGAGATTTTACCTGATCCCAAGGGGAGACGCTGCGCGAACGCGTACGAACGTGTCTTCGCGGTTCAAAACAAATTTTAAACCACGAAGACACAAAGGACACGAAGAGATCCTCGTTTTTTCACTTACACTCCTGAGCGGGCGCTTGTGGGCAATGCCCACCACTGATACAAAAAGCTCACTCTGTTTAATTATTTGGGCGATGCTCACCCTACAGTAATCTTC
>CAZZYE010000493.1:4166-6130 GCA_964658145.1 uncultured Stigonema sp. | reverse complement strand
AAAGCTGGTGTTCCTAATGAAGTCATAACTTAGAACCAGTACTAAACAGATGAGACCTGCCCAAACTAATCAGTTTGACTACGTCAAAATCGGCTTGGCGTCACCAGAACGAATTCGCCAGTGGGGCGAAAGAACTTTGCCCAACGGTCAAGTGGTAGGTGAAGTTACCAAGCCAGAGACGATAAATTACCGAACCTTGAAGCCGGAAATGGACGGCTTATTCTGCGAACGCATTTTTGGTCCGGCTAAAGATTGGGAATGCCATTGTGGTAAGTATAAAAGAGTACGCCACCGTGGAATTGTGTGCGAACGCTGTGGTGTGGAAGTTACCGAATCACGGGTACGTCGCCACCGTATGGGCTTTATCAAACTCGCCGCACCAGTAGCTCACGTTTGGTATCTCAAAGGCATTCCCAGCTATATCTCCATTTTGCTGGATATGCCCTTGCGGGATGTGGAGCAAATTGTCTATTTCAATTCTTATGTTGTTCTCAGTCCTGGCAATGCCGACACCCTAACCTACAAACAACTCCTTAGTGAAGATCAGTGGCTGGAAATAGAAGACCAGATTTATAGCGAAGATTCTCAACTACAGGGAGTAGAGGTAGGCATTGGCGCCGAAGCGTTACTGCGGTTGCTGGCTGATATTAACTTAGAACAAGAAGCCGAAAGCCTGCGGGAAGAAATTCAAGTCGCCAAAGGTCAAAAGCGGGCGAAGCTGATTAAAAGACTGCGGGTAATTGACAACTTCATTGCCACCGGTTCTAAACCAGAGTGGATGGTGATGACCGTGATTCCTGTGATTCCCCCAGACTTGCGCCCAATGGTGCAGTTGGATGGCGGACGGTTTGCCACGAGTGATTTGAATGATTTATATCGACGGGTGATTAACCGTAATAATCGTCTGGCACGCCTGCAAGAAATTCTCGCACCGGAAATTATTGTTCGTAACGAAAAGCGGATGCTGCAAGAAGCAGTGGACGCATTAATCGACAACGGTCGTCGGGGACGAACAGTGGTGGGAGCAAATAACCGACCGCTGAAGTCTTTGTCGGACATTATTGAGGGTAAGCAAGGACGTTTCCGGCAAAACTTGCTGGGTAAACGAGTTGACTACTCTGGACGTTCTGTAATTGTGGTAGGACCAAAGCTAAAAATTCACCAGTGCGGTTTGCCACGAGAAATGGCGATTGAACTCTTTCAACCGTTTGTGATCAATCGTCTGATTCGCAGCGGTATGGTGAATAACATCAAAGCCGCGAAAAAGCTGATATCTCGGTCAGACCCCAGTGTTTGGGATGTGCTGGAAGAAGTCATTGAAGGACACCCGGTGATGCTCAACCGAGCACCAACGCTGCACCGTCTCGGTATTCAGGCTTTTGAGCCTATTTTGGTGGAAGGGAGAGCTATTCAACTGCACCCGCTTGTGTGTCCAGCGTTTAACGCTGACTTTGACGGAGACCAAATGGCGGTACACGTACCACTATCATTGGAAAGTCAGGCAGAGGCGCGGTTGTTGATGCTGGCTTCTAACAACATTTTGTCACCTGCCACAGGCAAGCCAATCATTACACCCAGTCAAGACATGGTGTTGGGGGCATATTACTTAACTGCAGAAAATCCTGATGCAACTTTGGGTGCAGGGAAGTACTTTGCTTCCCTAGAAGACGTAATCATGGCTTACGAGCAAAAGCAAGTCGAACTACACGCCTTTATCTACGTCCGGTTTGACGGAGAAGTCGAAACAGACAAACCAGACACAGAGCCTGTGCATGTAGAAGAAAACATTGACGGAACCAAGACTCTGATGTATAAGTTCCGTCGTGTTAGAGAAGATGCCAAGGGGAATTTAATTTCTCAGTATATCCGCACAACCCCTGGTCGCGTTATTTACAACAAAGCAATTCATGAAGCAATTGCCAGTTAGGGGAATGGGGAAGTAAAGAATTAAAAATTAAAAATTA
>CAZZYE010000493.1:0-4156 GCA_964658145.1 uncultured Stigonema sp. | reverse complement strand
TTTTAATTTTGCATTTTTAATTTTTAATTTATTCCCTACTCCCTACTTCCTACTCATGATAATGGTATTAAAGAATGACTGATGAAAAAGTGGTTTTTCGGAATCGTATAGTTGGCAAAGGTCAACTGAGAAATTTAATTGCTTGGTCGTTTACGCATTATGGTACGGCTCGCACGGCAGTCATGGCGGACAAATTGAAAGATTTGGGATTTCGCTATGCGACTAAAGCAGGAGTTTCCATCAGTATTGATGATTTGATGATTCCACCAAGTAAGCGATCGCTTTTAGAAGCTGCTGAAGCCGAAATTCGTGCCACCGAAATCCGTTACCAACGGGGAGAAATCACCGAGGTGGAACGCTTTCAAAAAGTTATTGACACTTGGAATAGTACAAGTGAAGCCCTCAAAGATGAAGTTGTCAGCCACTTCGAGAAGACAAGTCCCCTAAACTCGGTGTATATGATGCAAAACTCCGGGGCTAGGGGTAACATCTCCCAAGTGCGGCAATTAGTGGGAATGCGGGGACTAATGGCAGACCCCCAAGGGGAAATTATTGACTTGCCCATCAAAACCAACTTCCGCGAAGGACTCACTGTAACTGAATATATCATTTCCTCTTACGGAGCGAGAAAAGGCTTGGTGGATACAGCCTTACGGACTGCCGACTCCGGTTATCTCACTCGTCGTTTGGTAGACGTATCCCAAGATGTGATTATTCGGGAATTTGACTGCGGTACGACTAGGGGAATACCCTTACGTCCAATGACCGAAGGTAGTAAAGTTTTAATTCCCCTTGCCACACGGTTGTACGGACGGGTGATTGGAGTTGACGTGGTGCATCCGAAAACAGGAGAAGTTATTGCACCACGGAATACGCCAGTTGATGATGATTTGGCAATAAAAATTCAAAAAGCTGGGGTGGCGGAGGTCGTCGTGCGATCGCCCCTAACTTGTGAAGCTGCCCGTTCTGTGTGCCAACACTGCTACGGCTGGAGTTTAGCACACGCGAAAATGGTAGATCTGGGGGAAGCAGTAGGTATTATTGCGGCACAGAGCATCGGTGAACCTGGAACTCAGTTAACCATGCGGACATTCCACACAGGTGGTGTATTCACCGGCGAGGTGGCAAAACAAGTGCGGGCAGAAGCGGATGGTGTCGTGCGCTTTGCCCAAAAAACGCTGCGGACAAGAGCATTTCGCACTCGCCACGGAGAAGACGCCCTGTACGTAGAATCCAATGGCACCCTAGTTTTAGAGGTAGCTCCCGACAGCAGCGCAAAATCAAGCGCCACCGTCAGGGAAATTGCTGTTACTCAAGGTTCAACAGTATACATTGTTGATAAACAGCAGGTAAAAGAGGGCGATCTCATAGCAGAAGTTGCTCTTGGTGGACGTACAACCCGTGCCAATACAGAAAAAGCTGTTAAAGATGTAGCCTCTGACTTGGCAGGGGAAGTGAAGTTTTCTGAGGTAGTGGCGGAGCAAAAAACTGACCGTCAAGGCAACACCACCACCACCGCAACTCGGGGTGGATTGATTTGGATTCTGTCGGGGGAAGTTTATAACTTACCACCAGGAGCAGAATTGGTGGTCAAAGATGGGGATAATATAGCCACCAATGGTGTACTGGCAGAAACCCAGTTAACAACTTTGCATGGTGGTGTAGTGCGCTTGCCTGAAGCTACCCCAGGTAAGAGTACAAGAGAAATTGAGATTATCACTGCTTCTGTGGTCTTAGACCAAGCAACAGTGACAGTCCAAAGCTCTCAAGGTCGCAACAACTACTTAGTCTCCACTGGAAATAACCAAGTCTTTAACCTCAGAGCAACCCCAGGCACTAAAGTCCAAAATGGTCAAGTGGTTGCTGAGTTAATCGATGACCGTTATCGCACAACCACTGGTGGCTTACTGAAGTACGCTGGTGTGGAAGTCCAGAAAAAAGGTAAAGCGAAACAAGGTTATGAAGTTGTACAGGGCGGTACCTTACTGTGGATTCCGGAAGAAACCCACGAAGTTAACAAAGATATCTCCCTGCTTTTGGTGGAAGACGGTCAGTTTGTAGAAGCTGGCACTGAGGTCGTCAAGGATATCTTCTGCCAAAACAATGGTGTGGTAGAAGTTACGCAGAAAAACGACATTCTGCGGGAAGTGGTGGTCAAGCCTGGAGAACTGCTGATGGTGGACGATCCAGAAGCAGTAATCGGCAAAGACGGTACCTTTGTTCAGCCTGGTGAGGAATTGTTGGGGCAAGTCGCTACAGAGTTGCGGTACATCGAATATGTGGAGTCACCAGAAGGTCCAGCATTGCTGAGTCGTCCGGTAGTTGAGTTTGCCGTGCCAAGCAATCCTGATGTGCCATCAACCACCTCAGTTAGTCAACAAACAGGGCGTTCAATTGAGTTGCGGGCAGTGCAGCGACTGCCTTATAAAGATTCTGAGCGTGTTAAGTGTGTTGAGGGTGTGGAACTGCTGCGAACCCAGCTGGTGCTGGAAATTGAGCAGGAAGGTGAACAAGACCACAACGCTTCTCCCCTAGCAGCAGATATTGAATTGGTGTCTGATATCGATGACTCAGAAATCCAGCGCTTGCAACTGGTGATTTTGGAGTCCTTGGTGATTCGTCGGGACATTACTGCCGACGCTACCCAAGGTAGTACCAATACAACCTTAGAGGTAGAGGATGGAGACACAATCGCACCAGGGTCTGTAGTCGCACGTACCCAAATCTTATGTAAAGACGGTGGTATTGTGCGGGGTGTGCAAAGAGGAACCGAGACAGTTCGCCGCTGCTTAGTGTTGCGTCATAGTGACATGATCGTGATGAATACTCAAGCCAAGCCAAAGGTGAAGGTAGCTGACTTGCTTGTAGAGGGTGGAGAACTTGCACCCGGAGTTTTTGCCGAGGAATCTGGGCAAGTGGTGGAAGTGAAGAAAGCTGTTCGGGAGGAAGGTTCGGAAAGTGCATTCGGAGATTCCGCCTCTGGTACGCTAGCATCCCCCCCTGCATGGGAAGTCACCGTCCGGATCGGTCGCCCCTACCGCGTCAGTCCTGGGGCTGTATTACAGGTAGAAGACGGCGATTTAGTGCAGCGCGGCGATAACCTGGTGTTGCTTGTGTTTGAACGTGCGAAAACCGGAGATATTATTCAAGGTTTGCCGAGAATCGAGGAACTACTAGAAGCCCGTAAGCCGAAAGAAGCGTGTGTACTAGCACGTCGTTCAGGAGAAGTCAAGGTGGTTTACGGCGATGGTGATGAAGCGATCGCAATCAAGATCCTCGAAGCTAACGGTGTGGTCACAGATTATACAATCGGACCCGGACAAAACTTGATAATTCCCGATGGAGCACAAATACAAGCAGGACAGGTGTTGACCGATGGTCCTTCCAATCCCCATGAAATTTTGGAAATCTTCTTCAACTTGGGTTCTGAGGACGGAGTTTATGCCTGTGCTAGCCATGCCTTGCAAAAGGTACAGACGTTCTTGGTGAATGAAGTGCAATCAGTGTATCAGTCCCAAGGCATTGATATCGCCGATAAGCACATTGAAGTGATTGTCCGCCAGATGACCGCGAAAGTGCGGGTGGATGATGGTGGTGACACCACCATGCTCCCTGGAGAATTGGTGGAGTTGCGCCAAATTGAGCAAGTGAACGAAGCTATGGCAATCACTGGTGGTGCGCGAGCACAGTACACCCCAGTATTGTTGGGTATTACCAAAGCATCTTTGAACACCGACAGCTTTATTTCCGCCGCATCCTTCCAAGAGACAACACGGGTCTTAACTGAGGCAGCAATTGAAGGCAAATCCGACTGGCTGCGTGGCTTGAAGGAAAACGTAATTATTGGACGATTAATTCCTGCCGGTACTGGTTTCAATGCCTATGAAGAACCAGGCGCGATCGAGGACTATGCTACTGATCTCAGCAGTAGTGTCTTGGATGAAGTCGATGACCCACTGGATATGGTGCTAGATGACCGTACAGCCCGCACCTACAATTTGGATTCTCCAACCCTAGGGGAATCAGGATTTGGTTCCAGACGCGCAGAAAAGTCGATTTTGGATGATGATGACGAGTTAATTGCTGATGAAGTAGACGATCTTGTAGAAGTAGAAGTAGAAGACGACGATTTCGACGACGAAGACGACGACGATTT
>CAZZYE010000492.1:0-6132 GCA_964658145.1 uncultured Stigonema sp. | reverse complement strand
ACAACCAACAACTACCAACCAACAACCAACTATTAACGAAGCAATGCTTGAATATTTGCCTGATAAGCGGCATTATCTAAACCTGCACTTCCATTGCTAGAGTGGTTGTTAATGGCACTTTTGAGAGCCACAATGCGATCGCCAGTTGCAGGGTGGGTATTCAAAAATGCGGGAGCACCAGAACTCTTGTTAAGTAGCTTTTGCATGAAAGCAACCATCGCCGCCTGAGAATAACCAGTGCGTGTCAAAGTTCTTAATCCTCTTTGATCGGCTTCAAATTCATTTTGGCGGCTGCGGGGAAGGTCCCGTGCCAATTGCACACCAATTTGCACGGCTTGAGATTGGTCCAACCCAGCTGCTGTTAATACCCCATTCTCGATCGCTTTTTGCCGCATCTGTTTTAGTACGTGCTTCCCGCCAATGTGACCCATTTCATGCCCGAGGACACTTGCCACTTGCGCTTCATTGTCTGCAGCTTTCAGCAAACCAGTGTTGACATAGACAAAACCCCCTAAGGTAGCAAAAGCGTTAATACTGTCATCTTTAACTACCTGGAACGTATAAGGGATGTTGGGGCGATCGCTATTAGGTATGAGACGCCGACCAATTTGTTCCACATATTGATTCACCCCTGGATTGCCGTAAAGCTTAGTTCCACTGCTTAGCAGTTGGTCATTTATCTGCTTGCCTAACTCAACTTCCTTGCTAGGGGATATATTAGAAAGCTGAACTAATTGAGCTCCCTGCAAAATTAGGTCAACCAACGAAGCACAGGATGAGAGGGGTGTACTCAGGCAAATACTTAGGGCGACTACTACCGAAATCAAAGGATAAAACCAGCGATGCTGGAAAAAACGGGAATTTAAACTAAAGCGTTTCCAATTCATAAATAATTTTGTTAGAGGATGCTTTTAGGAGAACGTAAAATTAGCGGACGGATTTAGAGCTTTCTAAGTTGCATTTTAAACTTCTTGCACCTGCGCCATACCCACCTGAGAATAAATTTTCAGGCATGTAGATACGCGATCGCTCGCGTCAAGAAGGTGCAAGATATCAGTTAAGGAACAATATGGTTCAGTTAGAAGCGTCACTCCCCGAAGATCCCCCCAACCCCCCTTTTTAAGGGGGGTTGGGGGGATCAAGCCTTAACTGAACCGTATTGGACTATAACTTAGCTTGACCATGAGAAATTTCAACAGAGTGAAAGCTCGGAACTTTCGCTCTTTGTGATAGACTGTCGCATGATCGCAACACCCAACCACTTTTAGTTACCCCCAAGTAGGGAACAATGTAGCGTCTCTACCCCACGTACTTTTACAATCAATGACTCCGCTGTAATTTGGGAAAAAATTTTATGGCTATTTTAGATTCCAAAGGTCGCTTATTCGGTAAAATTAACATTCTCGATTTCGGTGCCGTACTGGTAATTTTACTAGTTATATTCGGTATTTTTTTCTTACCAGGCGGTTCTGGTTCTGTTGCCCAAGTTGGCTCTACTACAAAACCTGTAGAGGTAGACTTAATTGTTCGAGGTTTAAATGTCCGCGACCCTCAAGGGTTATTCAACCAAGGATTAACAAAAGGCGGCAAAACTAATATTATTATCCGCAATCAACCCCACGGCTCGATCGCTATAAAATCTGTTCAACCGCTACCTAGAACCCTAATGGTTCCCCAACTCAAAGAATTACCCGATACAAGGTCAAACAGTTTTAGCACAGATATGCTTTTGACTTTGGAAGGTAAAGCGCAAATTACTGATAATGGACCAGTTATCGGTCCCAGTAAGCTCAAAATTGGAGTCCCAATTGAATTAGACGGGTTTAATTACAACTTCAACGCTACAGTAATTGACGTGCGAATCAAAGACAAATAATAGCGTTTCAGTTCCTATTTGTAATAGCTCCTCAACCACATTATAAATGTAGGGTGCGTTAAGCGTAGCTGTAACGCACCAAAATTGTCAATCATGATGCCGTACTCTCGGCAACGGCGCACCCTACCGTTATTTAATTTTTACTCTCTTTCTTTCTTTTCTTAGCGTCCTTGGCGTCTTGGCGGTTCGTTAAAAAATAGAGATTGAAATAACCATGAAGCGAAAAGCCATCACAGCCATTATCCTCTGCCTAATATGTCTTCCTCTTGCCTGCACTCAAGTGCAAGCAAAAAATCAATGGACACCACAGATGGAAGCGGAATTTCAGCAGCGGGCAAAGGAAGTAATTACAAAATTAGCAGGAAGCAACTACGGAACTACAGCCCAAGAAAGTGAAAAGAAATCCTACCCTAGAGCAATGATTGACTTTCTGGCTGGAAACAGAGAAAAAGCGATCGCCTTTCTTCAATCCGAAGATGCTGACGCCCCTCGTCACGCTCACACATTGGGAATTGACTTCTATTCAGGTTTCACCCTCAAAGGACAAATCCGCAAATACTTCTACTTCGGCAAATATCTTGATCCAACTTATCGTCAGCGGATGAAAGACGCAATGCGAATCTTCACAGAAGTAGATCCGCTTACACGCCGCTTTCCCAATCGTCAGCAGTTTTGGCCACAAGACAACTGTGATAGCTGGGTAGATTGTCGCAACACTGATAACTTGAGAGCAATGCGCGAAGTTGCTGTCTATTTATTTGCTGAAGAAACCGGAAACGACGCCACACGCAAAATTTACTTTGAACGCATTAGCAGAAACGTTCACACTCTCTACCAAATTGGACAAGGTGAATGGGACTCGGAAAACTATCTGGAACACGCCGTCACCACCTATGTCAATCTTTATGATTTTGCTAAAGATTCTCAGGTAAGATCCCTTGCCAAAGCTGCACTCGATTGGTTTTTCACATCCGGGGCGCTGAAATATTGGCGAGGTGGATTTGGTGGTCCTAGTAAACGCGATTATAGTGTGGGAAACTGTGTTTGGTGTTCCCTCGCTACCCATGAATTAGGGTTGTACTTTGGTGATTCACCAGTGTCCGATCCTCAACCGAGTCCCGACTCAGTACACCTAATGACTAGCAGCTACCGCCCACCTTTAGCAGCGATCGCCTTGGCGCGGAAGCAATTTCCCAAACCACTGGAACTACTTAATTCCAAGCCGACTTATGAAAATTGGAAACCCGGTGGCGACGCTGCACCACAGTTTTACGAAACCCTATATTTCGGTCACAGCTTCCAACTTGGTACACTAGCCCAAGGTTCCGACGGTGACTGGAACGGCTTTAAAATGATGGCATTTAATTCCCGACGTGGCGTTGATTATTTTATAGCGGCAACAGGAACAGATCCTACCAAAATTTCTACTTCATCTATCGGTGGTGACAATGTAGCACAGTACCGAAATCTGGCGATCTGGCTTAATAATAAACCGAAAGCACCGTTTCAATTCTTTTTACCTTTGTCTGCCAAACTAGAAACCACAGGTGGAGTGACTTTCATTCGCTACGAAAAAACATGGTTGGCGCTGACACCTATTAATCTGAAAATTGAGGGGGTTAATGCAGTAGCAACTGAGAAAATCCGAGAACGCTATCCCAACGATCAAATCTTAACAGCAGTAGGCAATGGAGGTTTGAGCGGATTTGCCCTGGAAATAGGTGAGCAAGAAACCCACAGCACTTGGGATGAGTTCAAGCAGTCTGTGCTGCGTTACGGACGCTTAAACCTGAATCACGTCGGCGACATGGTGGTTGAGTATCAAGGCGTTTCGGGACTTGTGAAACTTCAATATCAACAAGGATTACCGAAAGTTTGGCGCAATCGACTTTCCCACGACTGGCAAAAACACTACGCCGTCTACCAAAATGCCCAAGGTGGCAAAGCGCCGATTTATGAGGGGTGGAAACAAGGTAAACTCGAAGTAGTAGCAGGTGGCTATCAGTTTACGAGTCAGCCATAAAATAAATTCAACACTATTTTAATCAACCTATGTTTGCTATCCTTTATTAACTGCATCTCTGGAAATATTAGAAAGATATTGAACTAGCAATAAAATAAAGTTATAACTTTAAATCCCCGATCAAGGGTAGGGGCAAGGGTACTTTTGCCAGCACAAACCTTGCCAATTCAAGATGGAACGCGAATCTACACCGCCGTCGATCCCAAAGGAGGAACATTGAGAGAACCATCCGCCGAAAAACCTAAAAAAATAATTCCCGACCCAGAACTACCACCTGCGAAATGTCAGCATGTGAAAATCCTTGACGTTGACAAACCAGTGCAGCGTGTTTTTTATGAGTGCTACCACTGCCTACACGGGCTAGTCAGTGAATGCAGCGGTTTACCAGCAATAGAAGAATTCAGGGGACGCGAACAGATACAAGAGATCAAAGTCAAGTGTCCCAACTGCGAAAAAACTGCAATCAGCCTACTGACAGGAAAAGTGATTTCAACAACAGAAATTCCATCGCCTTGGGCAGTGGAATGAAGGCAAGAACAACACACGCAGTAAAATCAAGGAACAATCCCAATGCTATGACCTGGTTTTCCTTGTTTGTGATCCGGTGGGGTCGAATTACAAAATTTCTTTGTTTGTTTTGTCTATGTTTATTGTTGCTAGTCAGTTGCGGTACTCGCCAACAGACGACTACACCATCATCTAGTTCTGTAAATACCCCAACAGGAGATGGTCGCATTACTATAGGTACGACGTCGAAACCGCGTACCCTCGATCCAGCCGATGCCTATGAATTGGCGTCTCTTGGCTTAGTTTATAACATGAGCGATCGCCTCTACACCTACGAACCAGGAAGCACGGAAATTAAACCTCAACTCGCTACAGCATTACCCAAAGTTAGTCAAGATGGTTTAACTTACACCATTCCCCTGCGTCAAGGAGTTGTGTTTCACGACGACACTCCTTTTAATGCCAAAGCAATGGAGTTTAGTCTCCAGCGCTTTATCGGAAATGGTGGGAAACCTTCTTTCTTGCTTAAGGATGTGGTGGACTCAGTCAAAGCCACAGGCGAGTATGAGTTAACAATAAAGTTGAAAAAGCCGTTTGCAGCATTTCCCTCACTACTAGCATTTTCTGGCGTTTGTCCAGTTTCGCCCAAGGCTTACGAACTTGGGTCTGGGAAATTTAAGCCGAATATTTTTATTGGGACTGGTCCTTACAAGTTAGCCAACTTTGGTCCTGATTCACTGCGGTTTGATGTATTTGACAAATACTGGGGAGCAAAACCAGCCAATGGGGGTATTAACGTGCAAATTCTCAGCAGTGGGGTGAATTTGTATAATGTTTTCCGCAAAAAAGCTGTCGATGTAGCTTATCTGACTATGGACCCAGATCAAATTCGCAGTTTGGAGTCAAAAGCAAAAGGCGGCGATTGGCAAGCAATTACAGCGTCCGGTAGTGTGGTGAAGTTTCTGGCTATAAACCGCAATCAGAAGCCTTTAGATAATCTAAGGGTAAGACAGGCGATCGCCGCAATGATTGACCGTCCGTTATTATCTGAACGGGTTTTGTACGGTCAATCCCAAGCACTTTACAGTTTGGTGCCAACCACCTTTAAGGTTTCCAAACCAGTATTTAAAGAGCAATACAGCGATGGTAATGCCCAAAAAGCTAAAGAACTGCTCATACTCGCTGGTTTTTCAAAAACCAATCCCGCAAAAGTAGAACTTTGGTATCGTTCAAATCTTCCAACTGACGCTTTGACGGTATTAGTCATCAAAGCCCTTGCCAAAAAAACAATGGATGGACTTTTGCAATTTGAAATCAACTCTGTGGAATCTACCACCGCTTATAAAAACATTACTCAGGGCTTATATCCTACCTTTTTGCTCGATTGGTATCCTGATTTTTTAGACGCAGACAATTACATTCAGCCGTTCTTAGGTTGTCAGAAAGGGTCAGTAGAGAAGGGATGTGAGGATGGAGGAAGCCAATCTCAGGGTTCATTTTACTATAGCGATCGCATGAATCAGCTCATTAATAAACAGCGTCAAGAGCAAAACCCTGAAGTTCGCCAACAAATCTTTGCAGAAATTCAACAACAACTGGCAACTGATGTGCCTTACATTCCCTTGTGGCAAAGCAAAGACTACGTGTTTGCCCAAAAAGGTATTAGCGGTGTGCAACTAGACCCCACCCAAAATTTAATCTACAAGTTAATTAAAAAATAGTTCAT
>CAZZYE010000491.1:4290-6147 GCA_964658145.1 uncultured Stigonema sp. | reverse complement strand
AGAGAAGAAAAACGCCCCCTTGGTATACCGACGCTGTGTTCATATTGCACCTCGATTCAAGTTTGTTTAGGGATATTCTGTTCTGTCTAATATTGTCCACGAATTACGCCGCGTGATGGTACACATTTTCTGAGGGCGATCATTAAAAACAATGTTGGAAGAAACGGATCTAATAAGGTGCACGTCTGAGAATGAGCTATAAGTGAGTCACTAATTGGTGTCGGTTAGAGCGCCACGATGAGGTACAGATTTTCCAACGATTGCTCCTCCCAAAGGGAGGAGCAATGCTGACGTTAAAACCCACATTCCGCACCCAGAACTGTCACACCGCAACGAAACGGATATATCTAGTACATAAGAACTAGCTATTAGGAGAGTTTACTACAAATAAATCAGAATAACTCCTAAATAGCTGGATGTGTAGCCGATAAAATGATGATCGTTTGCATGGGGAGAGGCTGCCTTCTTCAGCCTCTGGTTGCCACAACTAGGATGAACCGTGTTCGGTGGTTATCTGGCGATGACGCCACTAAGTCCGGCGGAGTTGTCTAGATAATATCTAGCATTCTGTAAGCGAGCGGGTTGGCTGCTGATGCGTCGCTACGCGACGCCATCGGCAGACAACCCGCCACACGGTCCATCCATCTTAATTGCGGTTTTGGGTGTTTGACGCAGAAGGATTGGTAGACCATTTAGTTCAGTAATAACCGATTGTCACACCCTTGGGTGCGGAATGTGGGTTAAAAACAAAGAGAGGAAGGAATTTCGTTTTGAACGTGGCACTTCTGAGAGTGAGCTATAAGTGAGTCACTAGTTGGTGTAGGCTAGAGTTGTATCAAGTTTGGATGCTTACAAACTATGGCAACAGAAAATCCCCGTGTGGCAGCCTACCCACCGCAACGAGTTTACGAGCGCTTGGTTGAATTTAGGCGCGAACGAGGGTTTAAGTCCGATTCGGCTGCCATTGTGGCAATTCTTGAGGCTTACTTTTTAGGTAGCACACTTGATGAGCCAGTCAGTGAGCTACCAAGCTTGGCGAAGCGTCTTGAGGACTTAGAGGGAAAGTTGCCAGCCTGCTTGAGGTGGTGGCGGAACTCAGGCAGGCAATAACTCAACACACAACAGTAGCATCTGTTGTGCCAGATTCGCCCACGTCAGAGTTAGATTGGTCGCCTACCAGTGAGCTGAATAGTGAGTCACCAGTGCCGACCGATGACAGGGACTCTACCAGTCATCGGCAGATCTTCAGCCAAAATGCCAACGCTGCTGTTAGTGAGCTACCTAATGAGTCACAATTAACGCCTGATAGGGAATTAGGATTAATTTCAAGTGAAATTGCATCGGCTGTCGGTGAGCTACCATATGAGCCACCGACAACCTGGCGAGACAGCGATGATAGCTTGGTTCCGCCATCAGAAAGTGAAAACGCGCCGACTGTTAGTGAGTTACTTATTGAGTTACCAGCAGCACCTCCGGATAGGGAATCGATTACAGAGCCATTAGCAATAGGAAATGCACCGACTGTTAGTGAGCTACTTAGTGAGTCATTAAAAAGCACACTAGACTCAATGGAAGCGGCTCTCCTGCCAATGGCGGAACTTGCAGACGCACAAGTACCAATAGAATTGTTAAGAGAAATCCCAACAAGCCTCACGGGCACTGCCTTGGCACATCGGCTCGGTGTTTCTCCTGGTAGTATCAGTCGCAATAAGCATTCATGAGAACTTTGGGACATGGACTTCTCAACATGACCCTGACGGGATATCTTGGCACTTTGACGGTCAAACGTTTCAACCACAAGTTGGTAACTCACCACTAAGGTGATCATAATTGCAAACCGCCTGCAATAGCCGCGCC
>CAZZYE010000491.1:0-4280 GCA_964658145.1 uncultured Stigonema sp. | reverse complement strand
CTTTGATCAAAGGCGCGGCTATTGCAGGCAGCTTGATTTGTCTTGAGAGCTAATTATTCAGATTTGACAGGTACACGGCGGATTTTAGAACGCAGGGTCTCTAAAACGGCTGGTGTGACTCGATACCACCAAGGACCACCTGGTACGTCTTGGAAAGCCTGAATAATACCCTTGTCTCGCCAATAGTAAACGGTATGAATTCCAACACCTAGTTTTTCAGCTAAAGCACTCGTGGAATAGTAACCTTCTGGACTAATGCCCTGGTGAGCCACTTTTGGGTCACTGAAAGGTTTTGCAATGCCAAATCTCCAACGAATCCAAGCTATCGAGTCAGCAGTAAAAGCACGACCCCTTCCACTGACCAAACCTCGGCTATTAAGTTCATGGGCAATTTCGGAATCAGTTCGACCCACAGCTAATTCCCTAACAAGTTCAATAACTTTATCAGGTGTTCGCAATTTGTCTGCTGTTGTTTGGCGTGTTGCGACTAACACCGTGGTAGCTTCTGTATGCCAGAGTATTTGGATACGAGTAGTTCTTTCTGGATGATCCACGGGGGTAATCGCAACTTGCGTATGCCTGCAATCCCAGCATCTGTTTACGCTCTTGGTCAGTGGTGGTTGGGGCGTGCCAAATCGTAGGAATATCCTTGGCTAATTGTAAAATTTGTTGGCGCTGCGTTGCAGTCAATTCCAGCCTTTGTACAAGACGTGCCTCAATGTATGCAACTTCAAGTTCCGTCAGCTGTTGTAATTTTTCATTCCAGCGTCGTTCCAGTGTACGAGCCACTAAACGATTTTCTGGCTCTACAGCATCATATTGCCGGAAAGCTCTGTCAGCCTCGTAGCGGGATCTTTCCAGCCTAAGTTGCCACGTCTTGTCTATTTCGGCAGCGCTGTGTTCCAGTTCCTCCAATACCGCCAGGGAAATGTCAAGTTGTTCCGACGTCATAGCTTCAAGGACGTGGGCTTCAACTTTCTCATCAATTGCTGCTCCTGCTACACTCCAACAAATACCTACGCTACCGTCTTGCTTGCGACCTTGGCTACACACGCACGCGCCGCTCTGTGACCACCTGTACCATGATATCTCGGACTCATGCGCCGTCCGCATTTGCCGCAAATTACTAAACCCTGTAATAGGGCAAATCCCTCTCTGGGTGTGCCAGGACATCCATCAGACCTAGAAATTGGGTGATTTTGCCTTAATCGCTCACAATTAGACAAATATTCCTCCCAACTAATATAAGCCTCGTGAGCGTTGTGGATTATGACTTTCCATTCATCTTGAGGCAACTGCTGAGTTCTCAACCTGGTGATTTGCCCTGACTCAATTACTGGCAAACTGCGGCGTCTGCCATAGACATAAGTACCTGTGTAAGTTGGGTTGTGCAGGATAGCTGTGATCCGGCTGTGGTTTACAGATCCCCAATGGAGAGTACCCATTTCCCCAAGTCGCCAAAGTCTTCGTGGAAACGGAATCTGATTTTGGACAAAATAGCGCATGACCTTAAACGCCGTTCCCAACAAGCTGAACTGTTGGAAGACTAACTGCATAGCTGCCACCACGCCCTCATCGGGGTCTAACACTAAGTGTCCTTCCGGGTCATATACGTAGCCCGTGGGTGGAGAACAGCGCAGTTCCCCCTTTTTAGCTTTATTTAGTTTGGCTCCTTGTAAGCGCAGGCGCATACCGTGTAGTTCTGTATGGCTCCAAGTGCCTTTAAACCCCAACACTACCCTATCATTAAAATCATTTGGGTCGTAAATGCCATCATGGTCAACCATTAAGGTGTCTGTTAGGGCGCAAATATCCAAAAGTTTGTGCCAATCTGCTTGAGAACGAGAAAATCGCGAGGCTTCCAGAGCCAGGACTGCGCCAACTTCTCCTAATCCAACAGCAGCCATTAATCGATGAAAGTCTTCTCGTCCCGTGGTGGTTTGACCGCTTTTGCCCAAATCCCCATCTAAGACTTCCAGTTGACTCTTATCCCAGCCCAAGCTCAGGGCACGGTCAGCAAGGGCATACTGTCTTTCCGTACTTTCACGGTTTGATTCAACCTCAGAGGGCGTAGACTGTCTTAAGTAAACTACAGCACGACGCTCCAGATGAGTTTTTCTGATTTTAGTGTTCATTTGGTTTACTCCTCGTCTGGGCGTCGGGCAGGCTGGTTGTGGAGAGCATTTTGTCCACTAACCGTGCTGTCAGCTTGATCAGGCGTTTCATCCGTTCTTCGTTTTCGGGCAGAACGCTTGATTGTGAATGCTTTTGTGTCATTTGTTTTCCTGTGTTCTCCTAATTCATCTTCTGGAACACAAGAAAACTTCTCTGTTAAAGATTTTGAATGAGCCGTCACCCACTCACTTAAGCGCAACAATTTCTCTGGCGAGAATAATCGGATTTTGTCAAGTTGACGATCGCTCACTTGTTGAACAAACAGGTTCGTTTCATCAGCAGGCATTGACAAAAATCCACCAAAGGGACTTTCCACAATGACTTTGGTCTGCTTGCCTACTTTACGGATCTGCCGTACCACAACTGACCGACCGTACAACGGATGGATGGGATTAGTGACGGTAACGCTGCTTCCCAAAAGTTCATTGAAGTTGTGTGTAGTCTTAGTATATCGTCCCCACTATGTACGACCGCGCACTACAAGCCGTAGTCAAAGCTACACTTGAGCCGGAATGGGAAGCGGTCTTTGAACCAAATTCCTACGGTTTTAGACCAGGGAGGTCATGCCACGATGCAATCAAACACATCAAGAATGCTATACAAGCAAAGGCAAAATTCGTGCTAGATGCAGACATTGCGCGTTGTTTTGACCGCATCAACCATGTAGCATTACTCCAAAAGCTTAACATAAAAGGCAAGGTCAGGCAACAAATAAAAGCTTGGTTAAAGTCTGGAGTTATAGACAAAGGAGCATTTACTACCACATCTGAGGGTACGCCACAAGGTGGGGTAATTTCTCCGCTACTGGCAAATATAGCCCTCCACGGTCTGGAAAAACACATAGCCCAAGCGTTTCCATCACACAATGACGGACGAATAAAGGGAGCTACAAAACAATACGGTCGAAGGAACGTATCAGCCCCAAGTTTAATACGCTATGCAGACGACCTAGTCGTCCTATGTGACGAAAAAGCCGTAGTCCAAAGATGCCGAGAAATTATCTCGGAATGGTTAGCTGGCATAGGACTTGAGTTAAAACCTGAGAAAACCAGGATAACCCACACGCTCAAATCAGAGCTAAGTGAGGATGGAAAAGCTGGATTTGACTTTCTCGGTCACCATATACAGCAATACTCCGCTGGGAAGTACCGTAGCAATATAAATGCTCACGGTACAATATTAGGATTTATCACCCTCATCACCCCTGACTCGAAGGCGAGTAAGGTTCACCTTGAGGAAATCGGAAGAATCATCACAAAACACAGGTCATCGCCACAAGCGACATTAATCAAAGACCTCAACCCTATAATTAGGGGATGGACTTCCTTTTACACCAACTCCGATGCCAAAACCATTGGTGAACTGGCAAAACAAGACAACCTCACTTACTTGAAACTTCGACGATGGGCAAAACGCCGATGTGGAAACATAAATGATGGTCACATCAAATATTGGACTTCCATAGGTGGCGACAACTGGGTATTCGCAACCACGGAAGGAGTAGCGAACCCCCTTCGGTTACTTAACCATAGTCAGTTTAGTTGCAGCAGCAATGACTATGTAAAAGTTAAAGGCGATAAAAGCCCCTACGATGGCGACCTAGTTTATTGGAGTACAAGACTAGGGACACACCCCCAAATGCCTAATCGTAAGGCTAAGCTGCTTAAGCAGCAAAAGGGTAAATGTCCTTGGTGTGGATTAAGCTTTCAAGACTGGGATGTTTTAGAAGTAGACCACATCATCCCCAGAACCATTGGTGGTAAGGATGAGTACAAGAATCTGCAACTACTACATCGGCATTGCCACGACGAAAAGACTGCACTTGACCTAAAAGAAATTAGGAAGAAAGACCACTCAAGATTCTTAGAAAAACTCTCTCAATTTTGGGATAAATTCGACTGGGAGTGGATAAATGATATTCCTAATTTCATCGGTCAGGCTGTTAGGAAGTTCGACTTGACAAATGAACAACACACTGAGTAGCCGTGTGCCATGAAAGTGGCAAGCACGGTTTCGGATGGGAGAGGTAGAGCAGTAATGCTCTCCTCGACCCTAACCCCTTTGGGGCATCGGAAAATGCTGTTTTTTTGAAAATGACTTAAATG
>CAZZYE010000490.1:0-6153 GCA_964658145.1 uncultured Stigonema sp. | reverse complement strand
TGACGCTTAAATACTATATAAGGCAATACTGAAGATGGGACGTATTTTTATTTCAGCAGCTCATGGCGGCAAAGAAGTAGGAGTGATAGATCCAGGCTCGATCGCTGGTGGTACAACCGAAGCTCGGGAAATGATTCTACTACGAGATTTAATTGTGCCGGAACTGCGGGCACGTAATTTTGAAGTTTTGGCGGTTCCTGATAATTTGACAATAACGCAAATTATCTCTTGGATAAATTCTCGCGCTCGTCAGGGTGATGTAGCCATAGAAATTCGTGCTGATGCTGCTACCAGTCCTACTGTGCGTGGGGCTAGCGTCTTCTATATTGCTAACAACAATGAGCGCCAGAGCAATGCTGAACTATTACTCGTAGGGCTGTTACGCCGCGTACCCCAGTTACCAAATCGCGGCATCCAACCAGATACAGCTTCAGGTTTGGGAAGTTTGGCTTTCTGTCGCCAAACAGCAATTCCTTCTGTGTTGATGCTAGTTGGCTTTCTTACCAGCCCAGACGATCGGTCGTTGCTACAGAATAGCCGTCGTGACTTCGCGTTGGGAATTGCCGATGGACTGACATCTTGGAGTCGTGCAGTTGACCCAAGTTCTGGTCAACCCCCTGAGGCAACCTATCCGGCAATCAATATCAATATTAACGGGAAAAATTACTCAGAACAAGGGATACTAGTTAATGGTAATGCTTATATCCCCATTGACTTAGTAGATACATTGCGGATTGATTTGTCGAAAGCGCCTGATGTCCGCCGTGTAACTTATCACCGTGTTGTTTATGTCAAAGCAATTGAACTGAGAGAGTTTCATGTTGTTGTTTCTTGGGATGGTGGGAGTAGGGGCGAACGGCCGATCGCCCCTACTGTCAGCTTGCGCTCCAATTTGCAAAGTGGTTCTCGTGAATTTAACAAGATTATGTCGCCAGGTAATACCTCGGAAGTGCAATTGCAGCTATTCCTGAAAAACAACAATGAAAATGCCCTGAAGCAGTTTCCCGACTTGCCAAAACTTTATCGAGAAGAAGCCAGTCTAGAGGGGGTAAACTATGATATTGCCTTCTGTCAAATGTGTGTAGAAACTGAATTTTTACGGTTTGGTGGCGAAATAAAACCTCTTCAAAATAACTTTGCCGGCTTAGGCACTATTGGTGGTAGCTCGGAAACGGCGTCGTTTGACAGTGCTAGAATTGGGGTCCGAGCGCACATTCAACATTTAAAAGCTTACGCTAGTTTAGAACCCTTAGTGCAGGAAGTAGTAGATCCGCGATTTCGCTTTGTCACGCGCGGTATTGCTCCATCAATAGATCAGTTATCAGGGCGTTGGTCAGCAGATTTAGAGTACGGTGCTAAGATTACAGCCATGCTTAAACGGCTGTATGAGTCGGCAGGATTACTATAAGGTGTTGCGCGGTCACACCCATCGCGTGTACTCAGTGTCTTGGAGTCTGGATGGTCGTTTACTTGTACGCACACGCGGTCATAATATGAGTTAAAGGTGATATTCTCGTTAGAATGTATGTAGGTAACAATGGCGTGGGAGGTAGAATTCACGAATGAATTTGAAGCGTGGTGGGTGGAGTTAGACGAAAGCAGCCAAGTTGCAATCGATGCAGTAGTGCGACTGCTTGAGGCACGAGGACCAGTAGCTCTCCTTTTCCCTACAGTTCAAAAATTAATGGCTCACGTCATTCCCATATGAGAGAGTTGAGAGTGCAGCACAAAGGAGAACCGCATCGAATACTCTATGCTTTTGATCCAAGGAGAATCGCCATTCTTCTTCTTGGAGGAAACAAGGGAGGAGATAATCGTTGGTAAGAGGAGAATGTTCCAAAGGCAGATACCCTGTATGACGAACACTTAGAAGAATTAAAAACAGAAGGGTTCCTATGAAGACGAAGCCGTTTAATGAACTTCGCAAAAGAATGACTCCTGAACAAAGGGCAGAAAGTGAAATGCAAGCAAACCTTGCACTGCTTCACTTGAGACTTTCTGAGATTCGAGAATCCCTTGCACTTACTCAAAGCGATGTTGCTCTCGATATGGGAGTTGTACAATCAGCACTTTCAAAAATTGAGCATCAGGAGGATATTAAAATATCTACGCTCTCGCGATACATTAAATCTCTTGGGGGAAGTCTGACAATCATTGCTCACTTCCCTGATAGAGAGGTTGTTATCTCTCAGTTTGATTGACTTCCTCCCCCACTAACGTGTTGTTTATGTCAAAGCAATTGAACTGAGAGAGTTTCATAAGGAAAAACTAGCAACATGTAGCGTGTAGCGGGGACTAGATATCGAACGTAGCGCAAAAATGCCCCATTCCCATACCCGCCCATATGGCATTTTAGAAGACCGATATCGAAGTCGGGGTGGCGATCGCCCTCTGTGCGGATCGCACAAAAAAAGGTGGGTAATGCCCACCTTACAACCTAGTTACTCCTTTTTACAGCTGATTGGGCGGTTGTTTGTTACCCTTCTGAAATTGGTACTCAATGCCCCAACTCACATCTTGCACCTGGCGACTGTAAGTCGCGGCTACACAGACAAAACCCGCCTAGCCTTCTCCCAAGGGGAGACGAGTAGCGCTCCTTCGTCGAAGATCGCAACGCTTACGCGAACGGCTTCTGCTTCGCAGTACGCGGGTTTCAAACCCTTGATTTTCTGTGAGTCCTTGTTATGCGGTGAGTCCAGCCCGCATCCTTCGGGTTTCCCGACAGAGGGGACTGGCGTTAGCGCAGCGTTAGCGATAGCGAAGCGATCTTCCGGTACTCCGGCGTCGGAACGAGCGTCACCCGAAGGGACTTGGTTTGTATAGCCGCGAATTCTATTCGCCAGGGGTTGGTGCAAGATCTGAGCCAAGCTATTTAGTCAAAGTGTAAAACTTTCGGAAGATATGAAGCTTGATCTGAAACAGAGAGGAGCAATATTTGAGGATTTACTAGGTGATCGCTCCCCAACTCCCGAACGTACTTCAACCTGGTACTCATGCTGAGAAGATGATGAGAGCGTGTGGATCGCACAGCAACTTTTGACGCACACAAGCCTAGCTGTAACCCTATACCACAAACAAGTGCGAGTATTTCTCAAACTTATGGGGGTCAAGTGGGGTACAAATCAAGATTAGTTCTATGTACCCTAAGTAGCCCCCATACATACCCTGTGTAGGGGTTAATTTTAGTGGAAAATATCTGAAGCATGTTGGGGTACACTTAACACCCACTTATACCCCAATGGTTGTTCAAATGTTTTATTTACCGTTCTTTCTCTCCATATTAGCACAATTTGTGACATAAGTACAGCAGGTTCATCACAATTGAGGCACTGACTAGTGAGCGATCGCTTGAGTGACTGCATTTAGCAGAGAATGGGTAGTTATAGACTATGAAGTTGTGGGCGGCGGTCCTGAAAGAGTTGATCGCTATGGAAACGTTGAGTATGCACCAATCAAATTTAGATGTGTAATTCAAAAAGTTAGATAGAGAACGTATGGAAGATTACCAACCATATCATAATGGAGAGTGGGGTATTGCAATTCAATATTTTAAGGATGGAGTATTGCACATACCCTTAATGGATTTTATGCAGCCTTGGAGTGAATGCGGCTCTGAAGAAAAAGACGAACAAGAGATGGAACACAATTTCATGTTTCTGCTCAATAAACCTTACTTAGATCATTTCGTATACAGTCCTGTGCCAAGAGTTCGTACTGAAGGATTTGTCTATGGTGGGATCAGAGTTAAGCGATCGCCACTAACTGTGTCAGAGTTCGACCAGATAGATAGGAGTCTCTACAAATATGACCCAGGCTATATTAGAGAAATCTGGAAGTACTATTTTACTCAAACATGGAGAGGCATAAAAACCTACATTCAGCATACGTCAGGCGAGGTTACAGTGGACAAGTCTCCACTACTCTCAAGTGAAACTTTTTAACTATTATCTGAAATAACAATTGACCCAATGACATATATCTCCTCAAAAACGCTCACTAAAGAAGATTTTCTCTCCCAATACCAAGATAATACCCGCTATGAACTGGCAGATGGAGAACTAATTGACATGGAACCCACTGGTCCTCACGAAACCGTGAGTGGCAAACTTGCAACCCAAATTGGTATTTACCTTGTTGCAGAACAGCTCCCCTGGTTTATTCCTCGCACTTGCTTAATTTACCCCGTAGCAGATGCTGCTACGGCTCGTCGTCCTGATGTTGTGGTTCTCGATGAAACCGTTCTCGACCGTGAACCTCTTTGGGAGCAAGAACCTGTAATTACACTGGGACGTTCGATGAAATTGGTGGTTGAAGTTGTTAGCACCAACTGGGAAACCGACTATGCTCGCAAGCTTGAGGAATATGCGCTCTTAGGCATTCCTGAATATTGGATTGTGGATTATCGAGGGTTAGGCGGTGTAGCTTTTATTGGTAAACCCAAACAACCTACCTTCACTGTCTGTCAACTGGTTGAAGACACCTATACTCAACAAAAATACCGACTAAACCAATCAATTAACTTACCGCTTTTACCCCGTTTCCAACTTCGCTTAGATGACATCCTTCCTCGTTAAGTGTTACACTTTGCTACTTAGTAGTGAACACTAGTTAAGCTGTTTTAAAAAAACGAATAATTTCGCGTACATGATCGAGAAACTGCCCATCGATAGAAAGTTGAGCGATCGCCGCTTGTGCTTCCCGCGCTAAACGTTCATGTTCAATTTGATTTGTGGCGGATAATTTTTCTAAACTAGCACCAAGACGCGCTAATTCTTTGCGAGTTTCTTCTGAGTCAAGTTGTTGTTTTGCTGCTAAGGAGTAAGGCTGTTCTGGGTTGAGTTGCTCTTCTAAACGTTTGAGCATTACTTCGATACTATCAACACGGTGGCGGAGTTCTAAAATATCTTCGCGGGGATACGTCCATTCTTGGCGAATCATTGTTAACCGCGCATATAAATACTCGTAGGCGCTGATAGCTGGACGTAGGGCAGTTAATAATAAAGCTGCACCGGAACTGACGTAGCCTACAGCACTAATGCCAGTAGCGGCGAGGGTGTAAAGACCAACGGCTGAGAGTAAATGTAAGGCGATCGCAGCCAGGAACGATCGCTTTGCTAAAACCGTGACGTACTCCAGTTGTTTCTCATCCACGGGAATTCCTTTTTCAGAAGACTGTGCTCCTTCTGCCAAAACTTCCTTGGCTTGAAAATGCACATTCCACGGTACAGTGACAATCACCAACAGCCACTCAAAAATTGCGCCCCCAATCACCCAGTCAAGAAAGTTACCTGCAGATATGTGGAACCATTGCAATACGCTAAAAGCTACTAGTACCAAAACTACTATTCCAATACTGGAACCAAGAAAGAAGTTGAAATACATTTTGCCTATCTCCCATGAATGTATGACTTCGATTATGGCGCTGAGGTTGGGAGTCAGGCAGAAATGCTTGTGATGGTTTTTAGAGTTTCACACCGTTTGGAAATGGGGCATGAGGACGTAAGTCGATAAAATAAGCGAGGTGTGGCAGTAATTATCTACTTACTATGCAAAAAAGAACTCTTGGTCTAAATAACCAACTCTACGATTACCTATTATCCGCTTCTTTACGTGAACCTGAGATTCTCCTAAAGTTGCGGCTTGAAACTGCTAATCATCCTCGGGCGATGATGCAGATTGCACCAGAACAAGGGCAGTTTATGGCACTACTGGTGCAGCTGATTGGAGCCAAGAAAACGCTGGAAGTAGGGATGTTTACGGGTTACAGTTCACTCTCCGTGGCGTTGGCGCTTCCTCCTGATGGTAAAATTATCGCTTGTGATGTCAGTGAGGAATATACTGCGTAGACGCGTTAGCGAAGCGGTAGCGACGAAGGAGCGTCAGCGGCTTGTCGTCAGACATCGCTCGTCGATATTGGCAGCAAGCAGGCGTTGCTGACAAAATTGATCTGCGATTGGCACCAGCTATAGAAACTTTAGATCGGCTGAGGGCTGCCAATGTTGAGACGTTTGATTTTGCTTTTATCGATGCAGATAAAGAAAACTACGACGCATATTACGAGCGATGTCTGCAATTAGTTCGTCCAGGTGGATTAATTGGGCGTTGCATAATGGCGGTATGAATTGAGGTAAAACTGGATGGAATGTCCGCGTT